>JAHEIA010000101.1 GCA_024639625.1 Chromatiales bacterium | reverse complement strand
GAGAGCGGACCCTGCGCCGGAAGGGAAGGCGTTATGGTCTTGACTAAGACCGCGCCCTAGCCCCGGCGGTCGATACGCAGCAGGCCCGACGGCGGCGCGGCACACTCAGCGCTTGGCCCGGCGCCCCTGGATGCTGCGGATCTGGTCGGCGATATCCCGGCTCAAGGCGGCGAGTGCCCTACTCTGCGCCTCCACCAGAGACGCGTGGTCGGCGCCGCGCACGGGCTCGCGGAGGAGCGAGCGACGGGTACTCAGGAGTTCTCCGCGCTGCGGCCCGACGACGATCCAGCGGCAGTCCAGTTCCACCTGCCCACCCAGGCTGCCGTCAAAACGCAGCACGGAAATGCGCACCCGGTAGTCCGGGGCAACCGGGTCGTCCCAGGGGTAGATCGCAACGTCGTCCGTGTGCAGGAGTTGGGCAAGGTTCTGCGCCAGGACACGCAGCATGTTGTCTCTCAGGGATCCGCCCCAGCGGTGAAACTCGTCCAGCGCCAGCCGATTGGGCGTGGAGCGGGTCACAATATGGGGTCGGTCCAGATACTCGGGTAGCTTCAAAGGGCCGACACCCAAGGATAGCGGGTCACCGGGATCCGCAGCCTCAACGAACTCACCGGCAGGGCTCATCGGTGTGAGCAGGTAGAACTCGGAAGGCGGGCTCGTCCCGGCGCAGCCGCTGAGCAGCCCATGGATCCCGGCCAGCACGAGGGTAATTCCGATCCGCAATCTGTTCATTGTGTCCCCGATTTACCTTTCAAAAGGGCCTCCGGATGGCGTTCCAAATAGTCCGCCATCAGGCGAATCGAACGCGCGGCATGCGCCATTTCCTGCAGCGCTCGGGTCAGCTCCTGATACACCGGCGCCTCCTCCTGTATGATGTTCTTGTTAAACTCCCGGATACCGGTCCTTGCCTCATCCAGAGTGGCCTGCAGAGCCGGCGCCAGTTGATTATCCAACTTAGTAGCGAAGCGTTCCAAGGCCTCCAAGGTCCGGTCCAACGCCAGGATCGACTCCCGCAACTGGGGAGAGTTGGTTAAGCGGCTCGCCCCGCCAATGGCCTCGTTCAAATTGACGCCGATCTCTTCGATAGGAAGCTTCTGCAGCTTGTCCAACAACTGTACGGCATTGGAGAGCAGCGAGGTCAGCGACGTCGGCGCCGTGGGGACCACCCAGTATCCATCCTGCTCCTCCAGCGTTGCCGGCGCTGCATCCGGAAAGAACTCGAAGTCCACATACAGTTGGCCGGTCAACAGATTGCCCGTCTTGAGCTGCGCCCGAAATCCGTTTTCCACCAGGATCGCTAAGGCGCGCGCGCGCTCTTGCTGGCTGTCCAGACGTGGTCCGGTGAAATGGATGCGATCGGGTTCGATCTCCACCAGCACCGGGATGCGGAACTTCATCTCCTGGGTCGTGCCCTCGAGTTTCAGATCGAGCACCTGACCGATCTTGATGCCGCGAAACTCTACCGGCGAACCGATATTCAGGCCACGCACCGAATCGTCGAAATAGAGCAGAAAACGCTCCGTGCGGGTATACACCGGCTCGTTCGCCGTCCGCTTGCTGGCGTACAACTGGAAGACGTGGTCTTCTCCCACGGTCCTCTGGGGCTCCAAAGTGTCCGGCGCTGAGAACGCGACACCGCCGATCAACAGGGCGGTAAGAGATTCGGTCTTCAACTCGAAGCCTTCGGTCGTCAAGTTCGCCGACACACCGCTCGCATTCCAGAAGCGAGTATTCTCGCGCACCAGCCGATCATAGGGGGCATCAATGAAAATCTCGATACGCACCGCACCCCCGTCGTCGCCCAACGTGTAGTGAATGACCTTCCCGACCTGAATCTGCCGGAAATAGACCGGCGTGCCGGCATCCAGCGAACCCAATGTTTCGGCCTTGAGCAGGAAGCGCCTGCCGGGGGTCTCTGCGGCGACGGTCGGCGGGCTCTCGAGCGCTTCGAATCGGTCTCTATCCCGCCCCGGGCCGCCTGGATCCATCGCGATATAGACTCCGGAGAGCAGCGTGCCGAGGGCTTCTATGCGCCCCGCGGATAATCGGGCCTTCTCCACCCAGAAGCGGGTGTTTTCCGTGAGATGATCTTCCAGTTCATTTGCCATGGTGGCCGTGACCACGACCTTGCTGAGATCCTTGCTTAGCTCGACCTTGTTCACCACCCCAGCCTCCACTTCCTTGTACTTGATCTTGGTCTTGCCCGCGACGATCCCTTCGGCGGACTCGAAGACGATGCTAATGGTGGGGCCGATTTCCGAGAGCGCCCGGTAGACCAGCCATCCGCCGATCAGCAGGGCGATCAAGGGGATGATCCAGACGACCGAGAAGGGGCGCCGGGTCTCTACCACCGCTTCGGCGACAGGGACACCGTCTGAGAATTGATTCGGCTCCGCGGGCATGGATTCTCTACTCCAGGGCATCCCATATCAGGCGTGGATCGAAGGTCATGGCTGCAAACATGGTGATGACCACTACCGCTGCGAAATACAGGGCGCCCGGTCCTGCTGCGACGTTGGCCAAGGCCCCAAGATGCACCAGAGCCACCATGATGGTCACCACATAGATATCCACCATCGACCAACGGCCCATGGTCTCGGTGATCCGATACAGCCGCGTACGGTCCCGCGGTCTCCAGCGCGATCGCATCTGAACCGACGCCAGGAGCAGAATCAATACCAAGAGCTTGAGGATCGGGATGAAGATACTGGCGGTGAATATTACCACGGCAATCGGCCATTCCCCCGACTGAACAAAATAGATCACGCCGCTCATGATGGTGTCCGCCTGCACGGCGCCCAGCGAAGTCACCTCCATGATCGGCAACAGGTTAGCCGGGACATAGAATACACAGGCGGCAATCACCAGTGCCCAAGTCCTGGCGATGCTATTGCGCTTGCGCGGATACAACACCGAAGCACAACGAGGACAAGAGATGCGGACCCTTTCGTGGGCCGCAGGGAGCCGGACCAGCTGGTGACAACTGTGGCAACTGGTCAGCCTTTTCTGTATCGCGGTATTCTGGGTGGTAGTCACCGGCTCGCCTCCAGCCTCTGCCACACCAGGGCGGTATCCATCGATGCCACTGCGGCCGCGAGAACGACGATCAGCAGGACGAACGCCCAGAGGGAGGTCCCGGGCAGGATGTGCGCCATCTTGGCGAGTTTCACCACCGAGACCAAGATCCCCAACATGAACACGCTCATCATGCTCCAGGGCTCGATCTCCAAGAGTAGGCGAAACGCGACACCGGGGCGCCAGGGGACCCGGTTCAACCAAAGCGGAAGATACACGTAGAGCTTGATCAGGATCTGCGACAGCGGCGCCGCTTGGGTGGTCAAAAAAACCACGACCGCGAGCGGCCATTCACCGCTCGCGTAGAGGCTGCCGACGGCGCCGATCAAGGTGGTCGCGGTGATTTCCCCGTTGATCTCGAATTCGAGGATAGGAAAGGCATTTGCCAGGATAAAGAGGATCAGGCCGGTGACCGCCAAGGCGAGCGTGCGTTCGATGCTGTTCGGCTTGTGGCGGACCAAAACGGCCCCGCAGCGACCGCACTTCGCCGTTCCACGCTCGCTGAGCGGCGGGATACTCTGCAGCAGATCACATTCGTGGCAGGCGAGGTGCATACTACTCCCGAGCGGATCGCTCCGCGGCAATCAAGGCCCGTGCGCGAAACATCCGCGGGCGCAACGCAGGATACGATTCGTGGCGCAAGCCGCGGGTCGCCCCGAGGTGACCACCCTAAGGCGCAGTGTAAGATCGGCGGGCGAGTCTTGTACAGAGCAGGCAAGCATTGTGCGCCCGGTACCCGCACCCTGACGGGTCGGGCGCAGCTCCCTGCCGCCGCCGACCCCCGGTGCCGTGCTGCCCTCCCCGTTCCCAGCGCCCCGCGGATCGCGGTTGTCCATTCACGCGGACAAATCGCTCCTGTAGACTAGGGATTGCTAGCACGTACACACCGTGACCAAACTATGGCCGACCAAGAAGACTTTGCCTCTCTCCTGCGCCAATTCGAGCAGGCGCATCCCACCCAGGCGCAGCGCGACCCTGAGGTAGGTGACAGCGTTCGCGGCAAGATCCTGTCGCTCGGGCAGGACTTCGCCTTCGTTGATCTGGGTGCCAAGTCCGAGGGCAGTCTCGAGATCGAGGCCCTGAAAGACGCCGACGGAACCATGACCGCGGGAGTCGGCGATACGGTCGAAGCGGTAGTGACCGGCAAGGACGAGGAGACCGGCACCCTGCTGCTCGGCAGCAAGCAGGGCCGCCGCATGCACGGAGGCGGCGAGCTGGAGCACGCACTACAGCACCATCTTCCAGTGGAGGGGCTGGTTTCCGGCGTCACCAAGGGCGGTGTGGAAGTCCAGATCGCAGGCCTGCGGGCGTTCTGTCCGGCATCCCAGATCGATATCCGCTTTGTCGAAGACTTGGAGAGCTTTGTCGGGCAGCGCCTGGCGTTTCGCGTCACCCGGTACGAGGGCGGCCGACACGCCAATCTGGTTGTCTCGCGTCGCGCACTGCTCGAAGAGGCACGGGAGACGCTGGCAGCGCAGACCCGGGCCCGGCTCGAGGAAGGCGCGGTTCTCCCCGGAACCGTGACCTCACTGAAAGACTACGGTGCCTTTGTCGACATCGGTGGCATCGAAGGGATGATCCACATCAGCGAGCTCGCGTTCGGCCGTGTGCAACACCCGAAGGACGTACTCACCGCGGGACAGCAGGTGGAAGTCATGGTGTTGCGCGTCGAGAACAGCGCGGACGCCAGACACCCGCAGAAGATCGCGCTCTCGCTTCGCGCCCTCGCCAAAGATCCGTGGCAGGAGGCGGTGCAACGGTTCCCAGTAGGGGAGCTCGTACCCGGGACGGTTACGCGGCTACAGCCCTTCGGCGCTTTCGTCGAACTCGCGCCCGGCATCGAGGGAATGATTCACATCAGCGAGTTGGGGGCGGGCCGCCGCGTCACCCACCCTCACGAGGTGCTCGCTGAGGGGGCCACAGTCGAGGCCACAGTGCTCGACGTCGACCTGGAAAAGCGCCGGATCGCGCTCTCGCTCGATGCCTCGCGGCGGGGAAACAGCACCAGCGAGGCAAGCACATACGCGGAATACGGCAAACCGAAACAAAGCCTCGGCACGCTGGGCGATCTGCTGAAAGAGACCCTGAAAAAGGGCAAATAAGCCGGCTTCCAGCCGCGGCGCAGAGCGGCAAACGGATCTGCGAAGCCGGTTCGCTGGTGCCACGTTCGCCGAGCGACCTTTGTAAACTCCTGTCAACCCGCCGAAGGGTGTGAAAGACCGCACAATTGCGCCCGGCGCTTCGCGCTAGCCTAGGAACCGCGGTAGGGAGAGAGGGTGAGAAACAATAACCAATCCTATTGCACGGCCATAGGCCTTCAACCCGGCGTCGAGCCGGGTTTTCTTTGCCTGCAGATTCCCTGCGTAGATCGTTGCGTGGACACAACGCGTGCGGACTCGACCAGGCCGCGGCCATTCGGCTTCGGGAGACGCGGCGCCGGTACGCGGTGCTCGAACCTGGGCCGTCGGTAGTCGCACGCCATAGCGTGGCGCGCCTTCGGTACCCCGTTCTGCGAAATTCTGCTAAGCTGCGCTGCTCTAGATTTTTTCGGAGGGGAAAGCATCCGGGCTTTCCTAGATTTCTCAACAGGAGAAGACGATGAGCTATAGATCCCTGGCGCTGGTACCGCTGCTAACCATGGCGATGATTTCCGGCGCCCAAGCCGGAGGCGTTTTCATGGACGCAGACTGGGCGACCGCCATGTGTTCGGAGTGGAACAAGAGCAAAGAACTGACCACTGGACTCGCAGGAGACGACTGGATCGAGAACGACGCCGGCCGCGGATACAAGATCATCCATATCTACCGCATCAAGTGCGGCCCGGAAACTACCGTGGAGATGGAGCTGGTCAATCAGGACGGCAAGGCCATGTGCGCCTACGGAGGGGTCGTCAAGCATCCGGAGCTCAACTACGACGTCGACTATCTGATGTATGCCGACGACGATGACTGGACCTGCATGGGCGAGGGTAGCTGGGGATGCGGCGCGATGGGCGCCATGATGACCGGAAAGCTCAAATTCGAAGGCCCAAAGGGTGAAGCGATGGGCGTCATGGGTCCGTTCGACGCGTTTCTGGTGGGTACCGGTCAAGTGCCGGGGGACAAGGAGAACTGCCCCTGAGCTCAGCCTGCTCCGATAGCCGAACCTAGCGCAAACCCGGCAAACAGCCGGGTTTGCTGCCTGACGGGCTTTCATTCGCCGCCGCTGCGGCACAGGCCAACCTGCCATTGACAGCAGCGCAACAATCCCGGCACCTCCGCCTCAGAGCACATTTCCTTTCCGCCCTTCCCGCGGCTAAGATAAGGCCGCATCGCATCGTCTGCCGAGCCCGATGCGGCGGGTGTTCGCGCCGCTAACGCGGCGAAACATTGTGCACCAGACTCGAACCTATGATGCTACCACTGCTCGTCTGCATACCGTTCGTCGGGGCCCTGCTGGTCCCAGTCGCCGCGTCGAGGCTCCGGATGCAGCCTGCCTGGGCCGCCGGACTGACTGCGGCTGCCGCACTCGCCCTGCTGCTCGGCCTGGCGCCCGAGATCTATCGCGGTTCCCTGCTCGTGGAGCATCACGTCTGGGTCCCGGCGGTCGGATTGTCGCTCGCTTTCCGCCTCGACGGCCTGGGCCTGCTCTTCGCCCAGCTCATCCTCGGCATCGGGATTTTGGTAATACTGTATGCACGCTACTATCTTTCCGCCGCGGAGGGCGGGCCGCGCTTTTATGCCTACCTGCTGTTGTTCATGGGCGCGATGCTCGGGCTGGTGCTTGCCGAGAACCTGTTGTTGCTGGTGCTGTTCTGGGAACTGACCAGCCTCTCTTCCTTTCTGCTGATCGGGTTCCGCCGCAAGACAACGGAGGCGCGCCAGGGAGCGCGCCTCGCCCTGTTCGTCACCGGGGGGGGTGGTTTGGCGCTGCTCGGGGCAATACTGCTGATCGGACACATGGTCGGCAGCTACGAATTGAGCGACGTCTTGGCCAGCGGCCGGCAGCTGCGACAAGATCCTTTGTACCCGCTGGTGATGTGCCTCTTCTTGCTCGGTGTAGCCACCAAATCGGCCCAGTTTCCGTTTCATTTCTGGCTGCCCCATGCGATGGCTGCACCGACTCCGGTGAGTGCGTACCTGCATTCGGCAACCATGGTCAAAGCCGGCATCTTTCTGCTCGCGCGATTTTTTCCTGTCCTCTCGGGTACCGAACTCTGGTTCTACGCGGTCACCGGTACCGGTATGATCACCCTGCTGCTGGGTGCCTACCTAGCCCTGTTTCAACACGATCTCAAGGGTCTGCTCGCCTATTCCACCATCAGTCACCTCGGCCTGATCACCTTGCTGTTCGGACTCGGCACTCCGCTCGGCGAGATCGCTGCTGTCTTCCATGTCATGAACCACGCGATCTTCAAGGCTTCCCTGTTCATGGCCGCCGGGATCGTCGATCACGAAACCGGCAGCCGCGACATGCGGCAGATCAACGGACTGTTCAAGTACATGCCTTATACCGCGGCGCTGGCCATGGTGGCCGCGAGCGCGATGGCCGGTGTGCCGCTGCTGAACGGTTTTCTTTCCAAGGAGATGTTCTTTGGCGAGACGTTGGCCCTGAGCTGGCTCCAGCAGGCCGCGTGGCACTGGCTGTTCCCGGCAGCAGCCACCCTGGCCGGTATGTTCGCGGTAGCCTATTCCTTGCGCTTTATCCACGACGTGTTCTTCAACGGCGAGCCGAAGGGTCTGCCCAAGACCCCCCATGAACCGCCGCGTTGGATGAAGGTTCCGGTGGAGATCCTGGTCGTCCTTTGCGTCGCCGTCGGCACCTTTCCCGGATACACGATCGAGCCCTTGCTCAAGACGGCCGCCGGCGCGGTGCTGCAGCGCCCGTTGCCCGAATTCAGCCTGAATATCTGGCATGGTTTCACGCTGCCCCTCGCGATGAGTTTTCTTGCGATGCTGGGGGGTATTGCACTCTACTTCGGTCGTCAATGGCTGTTCCTTCTGCGTGACCGCATGCCCTTCACCCTGAACGGAAAGGTAGTCGCGGAATGGCTGCTGGACCAGGTGTTCCATCTGGGAGGATGGCTCGATGCGCTGTTGGACAACCGAAGTCTACGCCGTTATCTGTTCGCCCTGGTGTTGAGCGCCCTGTTTGTCGGCGCCGCCGGTTACTGGGGAGAGCAGCTTTCCGGCCCCACGCCAAGTACGCCGCTCGGCTGGGGTATTCTGATCGGCGCGGTGCTGTTTGCGGCCGGGGCGCTCGGCACCACGTTCCTGCATCGCGAGCGTTTTACCGCCGTGTTGATGATCGGATTGGTCGGGCTGATGGTATCCCTGCTGTTTGCCCGCTTCTCCGCGCCGGACCTGGCGCTTACCCAACTCCTGATCGAGATCGTGACGGTCATCCTGATCTTGCTTGCGATGTTTTTCCTGCCACGGGCCACAGCGCCGGAATCGGGCCGGCTGCGCCGCGGCCGGGATGCCCTGCTGAGCATCCTCGCGGGAGCCGGCGTCGCGGCGCTCACCTATGCGATGCTGACCCGGGATGTGGACAGCATCTCCGGCTTCCATCTCGCGCAGAGCAAACCCGGCGGCGGGGGCACCAACGTTGTCAACGTGATCCTCGTCGA
>JAHEIA010000517.1 GCA_024639625.1 Chromatiales bacterium | reverse complement strand
GAGATCGGGCCGCAGGCGGAACTGATGTGGCTGGCCCAAATGTGCTGGCGCCCGGAGCATGATGTGTTCTGGACAAGTTCACTGGAAAAGGGGAAAAACGCAAGCGAACAGATGCTGGCCGCTGCCGGACAACTCTATACCAAGGGGGTAAGGATTAACTTCGCGGGCATGGAGGGCGAGTTACTAAAGCATAGAAACAAGATCGCACTACCCACTTACCCCTTTCAGCGTCAAAGATACTGGATTGACCTTCCTGAGTCCGCCCAGATTGTTGCGGGGCCAAGGCTAAAGGATTGCCTGTACCGGAGCGTATGGGAGCAGCGAGATGTGGAGCCATCGAGCGCGCCGCAGGATGGAGCTGGCAGCTGGCTGGTAGTTTGCGATGAGGGTGGCACGGGCAAGGCGGTTTGCGAGTTGCTCGAAGCACGCGGCGACCGGGTTGTGCGAGTGGCAGCGAATTCCCGGGAGAGCGGGTTCGAGAAAACGTTGGCTGAATCTATCGACGCCGCCGCGAGTGATGAGCCAATCCAGAAGATACTGTATCTGGCCTGCCTGGACAGTACCTCGATAAACAGCGCGCAGGATTTGCAGCGGGCGCAGGAAATGGGTGTAGAAAGCGTCTTGCGATTGACGCAGAGTTTGATCGATCGTGACTGGAATGGCCAGCTGTGGCTTGCGACGCGCGGGGTACAGCGCGTGCTCGACTCGGACAGGGTAGAACCGGCGCAAAGTACGCTATGGGGCCTGGGAAAGGTTATCAGCATGGAGCGTCCCAGGTCCTGGGGGGGGCTGGTAGATCTGCCCCTGGATGCAGGCGATGCTTCAATAGCTGACCTGCTGGTCTCGGTATGTGATTGCGGGGATTTCGAAGACTTGGTTGCTTTGCGCGAAGGTCGACGCTGGGTGACGCGCCTGTTGCCAGAAGAAAACCTAAAGCCAGCCCAGCTGGAGGTAGAGCCTGAAGGGAGCTACCTGATTACGGGGGGGCTCGGTGGCATCGGTCTAAAGATTGCGCACCGCCTGGTACAGCGTGGAGCACGCTACCTGGTTTTGACCAGCCGCGGTGAACCTTCGCAAGCCGCCGAAACAGCCATCCACGAGCTCGAAGAACAGGGCTGTGATATCAAGGTGATCCAGGGCGACGTGTCCCGGGAAAGCGATGTCTTGCGGTTATTTGATGAGATGGGAGATCTTGATCTGCCGGCGCTGAAGGGCATCGTACATGCTGCCGGGATCGAAGCCGTCGTTGCGCTTGAAGATGTAACCGTCGAGGAACTCCGGTCGGTAATGGCGGCCAAGGTGCTCGGTACATGGCTACTGAACCGGATTACCCTCGAGCGCGGGATTGAGCTGTCGTTTTTCGTATGCACTTCGTCCATATCATCCGTATGGGGCAGTATGCAACAGGCTTCGTACGCCGCCGCAAATGCATTCCTGACTGCACTGTGTGAGCATCGATTGGCCGAGGGTCGAGCGGCAACTGCGGTTTGTTACGGACCCTGGAAAGAGGTCGGGATGGGGGTGTCCAATGAGGACGAAATGGAGTGGATGCGCAGTCGTGGCATCCGCGCATTGAGTTCCAGATTAGGACTTGATGCGATGGAAGCGATGATCATGGGTGGCGTCACCGGGACCACGCTGGCGGACATCAACTGGTTGACATTCCGAGCCGTTATGGAGATTCTGCGCCCGCGTCCGCTGCTGAAGTCGCTTGGACGGGATGAAGATGAGGCCGAACCGTTAGCTTTGGACGAATCCGGATCGGCCCTGAACCAACAGCTTATCGAGGCGGCCCCGGCCGATCAACATCAGATTCTGAAGCGCGCAGTGCGCGATCAAATGTCCCGGATTATGAAACTTCCTCCCGAAGATCTCCGCGACACCACGGGATTCTTCGAACTCGGCATGGATTCCCTGATGGCGGTGGAATTCCGCAACCGGATGGAAAAAATGTTGGGTCAGCGGTTACCCCCAACGCTGGTAATGGATCAACCCAGTGTCAATTCTGTAACCGACTTTTTGCTGGACGAGGTACTGGATCCGGAGGCGAAGAGCGAGGCGGAGATTAGCACTGTTTCTATAGAGGCGGGGGTTAGCACTGTTTCTAGACAGGGGAACGAGCCGATTGCGGTGGTATGGCCGGCATCGATCGGTCAAAAACGTCTGTGGTTCCTCCAGCAGATGGCCCCCACATCGCCACATTTTAACCGACCCATTGCGGCTCGCTTCCAGAAGGGGCTCCGCGCAGACCTGGCTGAACGTGTACTGGGTGAGCTTGTGCGTAGGCACAGTGCGCTGCGTACCACCATCGAGAATTCGAACGGTGAACTTGTTCAGGTGGTACAGCAGTGGTCGATGCCGGAACTCCGTGTGATCGATCTCGATAAAGATGTCAATCTGGAAGATCAGCTCAAGAGTATTCAGGAGGAAGAGGCAAGAAGACCCATTGATATCATGGGCGGTTCCCTCGTTCGATTCACGCTGGTAAACCTTGCCGCAAGCGATCAGGTTCTACTGATCACCATGCATCATGCGATTTCAGACGGTGTGTCGAACGGCGTGCTACTCGGTGAGCTGGTAGCTCTGTACGAAGCCTTTTCGAGGGATAAGCCATCTCCGTTGCCGCAACCGAAGGCGCAATTCGTCGACTACGCTGTGCATGAAAGTCGGCAGCTTTTACAGCGCA
>JAHEIA010000516.1 GCA_024639625.1 Chromatiales bacterium | reverse complement strand
GGTGACGAGGTAACCGAGCGTGATCGCCGGATGTGTTTTGCCGACCCCGCCGGGTCCTGGACATCTTTGGACGGGTCGATGGTGCCCGAGGCCGGAATCGAACCGGCACGGCCGCAATGGCCGGCGGATTTTAAGTCCGCTGCGTCTACCAGTTCCGCCACCCGGGCAACCGAGAAAAACCAAGCATTTGGAGGCTGAGCCCGGAATCGAACCGAGGTACACGGCTTTGCAGGCCGCTGCATAACCACTCTGCCACTCAGCCTTGTTCAGCAGGGCGCTGGGCCAATCCAGCGAGTCTAACGGAAAGAAACCCCGGCAGCCAGCACGGGGTTTTCTACAGGAAACTGGAGCGGGAAACGAGACTCGAACTCGCGACCCCAACCTTGGCAAGGTTGTGCTCTACCAACTGAGCTATTCCCGCGACGTCCAGGAAGGCCGTATTGTATCCTCGATTCCTATCCTGTCAAGCGCCGGGGGGCCGCACTCGACTTCCCGGTAGGCAACCGATATGCTCCGCCGATATCCTTAAAAGAGCGAATTCGCATGCGTTCGCGGAGTACGCCTTCATGGCTAAAATTCTGGTAAGCGATCCCTCGGAGGGCACCAAGAGCCCTTTTCTGCGTGGGGTATTGACCCGGTCTGTCCACGAAGCCGGCCTGTCCTTCGAGGATGCGTACAAGCTGGCGTCCGAGATCCGGGACGATCTGACCGACGTCGGCGAGATCACCACCAGCGACCTACGCGAGCGGGTGATCGCACATCTGAGCAGCGCTTTCGGCAGCAAGATCACCCAGGCCTACGAATCATCGCGACGCAAGACCGCCACCATCCTGGTGCGCGACCACGATAACCAGGTAACGCCGTTCTCCCGCTCGCGGCACTACCTCTGCTTGGAGTCGTGCGGCCTGTCGAGTGAAGACGCCGCCACCGCTACCGCCCGGGTATACGAACACCTGCTCAACGAGGGCGAGCACGAGGTGAGCTCCGGGCACATCGGGCACCTCACCTACTGTTGTCTGGCCAAGCTGTTCGGCGTACAGACGGCACGCCGCTACATGGTGTGGGTGCAATACACGCATAGCGGTCGCCCGCTGATCCTGCTCGTCGGCGGCGCTACCGGCAGTGGCAAGAGCACGATCGCCACCGAGATCGCGCACCGCCTGGGCATCGTGCGCACCCAGTCCACCGACATGCTGCGGGAAGTGATGCGCATGATGGTGCCCGAACGCCTGCTCCCGGTGCTACACCGGTCCTCCTTCAACGCCTGGCAGGCACTTCCGGCACAGGGGGAAAAGGCGCTGCCCGCGGTCGTCGCGGATGGCTTCCGCAGCCAGGCGGAACTGCTGTCCCTGCCCTGCGAGGCGGTAATCCAACGCGCCCTGCGCGAGCGGGTTTCCCTGATCCTGGAAGGAGTGCATGTCCACCCCGCACTTGCCGACCGGATCTCGGGGCCCGACGACGCCATTATCGTGCCGGTGATGCTTGCGGTGCTCAAACCGAAAGACCTCAAGAGGCGCTTGCAGGGCCGGGGCTCCGAGGCGCCGAAGCGAGAGGCCAAACAACAACTGTCGTTTTTCGACGCCATCTGGGACCTGCAGGCCTACCTGCTAGCAGAGGCGGATCGCGCCAACGTACCCATCATCGCGAACGAGGACAAGGACAAGGCGATTCACCTGGTGCTGCACACCATCATCGATGCCCTGGCGGAAGGATTCTCCGGGACGCCGCGTTCCGTGTTCATCTGAGCGGTCGCGCGGGCGCGAATTCGTTAGCCAGAGGAGGGGGCTGGCATGGCTGTTATCGATTACAAGGGCCTCCTGGTGATCCTCGACGGCGTCGGCGACCGCTCGATCCGAGAGCTCGGGGGGCGCACCCCGCTGGAAGCCGCAGCTACGCCGAACCTTGATCAGCTCGTGCAGCAGGGCTTGTGCGGGATGATCGATCCCCTGCTGCCCGGGGTTCCGGTGGGCACGCATACCGGAACCGCCTTGCTCCTCGGCCTGTCTCCGGCGGACGCGTTGCGGCTCTCCCGGGGCCCCGTCGAGGCAGCGGGCATCGGCTTGCCCGTGGAGCCTGGGGACGTGTTGCTGCGCTGCAACTTCGCGACACTGGAGGCGCAGGGCAGCGGATACCGCATCCTCGACCGGCGGGCGGGGAGGATCCGGGAAGGCACCGCCGAGCTCGCGCAGGCGCTCGACGGTATTCCCCTGGGGCACGGCATCAGCGCTGTCGTGCGCCCAGCCACGCAGCACCGGGCGGTGCTGCGCCTGCACGGGGCAGAGGTATCGGACGCGATCAGCGATACGGATCCTGGCGGCGGATTCGAGACCATGGGCCTGCTCGAGAGCGTTGCTCTGAAGCCGCGGGATGCGGTCGCAGGCGTCACCGCGCAGGCGCTCAACCGGTTCTCGCACGAGGTCTTCCAGCGGCTGTCGAATCACCCGGTCAACCGCGAGCGGGCGGCGCAGGGACTGCCGCCCGCAAACGGAATCCTCTGCCGCAGCCCGGGTCGCGCGGAGCACCTGCGCTGTCTCCTGCAGCACCTCGGGCTGACGGCCAGCACGATCGCCGGGGAAACCACGGTGATCGGGCTGAGCAAGCTGTTCGGTTTCGGCATCGTGGAGCGACCGGCGTTCACCGCGTTACCGGACACAGACGTCCAAGCAAAGGTCGATCTCGCGCTGGCG
>JAHEIA010000100.1 GCA_024639625.1 Chromatiales bacterium | reverse complement strand
GGGGTGTCTCGCCGAGGACTCGCCCGGCCGCCCAACCGAGCTTGAGCACGAACTCTGGGGTTATCGGAGATTCGCCGACCCGACCCCGGATGCCGTCTGTTCCGAAAAAAGCCTTTTTCAATACCCCGATCCTCGCTCGTCAACATGAAGGGCGCGGATGACCTTGAGTGCATCCACCGTCGGTCCTACATCATGCACCCGCAGGATGCGCGCACCAGCGAGAGCCGCCACCACCGCAGCGGCCAGGCTGCCGTACAGACGCTGCTCGACCGGACGGCCGCCCAGGATCTGACCGATCATCGATTTGCGAGAAATTCCAACCAGCAGCGGCGGTCCCAGGGACACGAGCTGGTCGAGGTGTCGCAGCAGGCTGAGATTGTGTGCTAGCTGCTTGCCGAATCCGAAACCCGGGTCCACCAGCAGCCGCTCTCGGGGGATCTCCGCCCGCAGACAAGCGTGGATGCGCAGTTCGAGAAAACCGCGCACCTCGGCAACCACGTCCTTGTAGCGGGGTTCGGTTTGCATCGTCCGGGGTTCGCCCTGCATGTGCATCAGGCAAACCGGCAAGCCGGTTTGCTGCGCCGCAGCCAAGGCACCATCACCACGCAGCGCGCAGACGTCGTTGATCATACCTGCGCCGGCATCCGCCGCCGCGCGCATGACCGCTGGCGTGCGGGTATCCACGGAAACCGGCACCGGCAGCGTTTTGGCCAGCGCTTCGATGACCGGCACGACCCGGGAAAGCTCTTCGGCCTCGCTGACGCCCCGGGCCCCCGGGCGGGTCGACTCGCCGCCCACGTCGACCAGATCCGCGCCCGCCTCCACCATATGCCAGGCCTGACGCAGTGCGGCGTCACGCGAAAGGAAGCGGCCGCCGTCGGAGAACGAGTCTGGGGTAACGTTGAGGATACCCATCACCCGTGGACCATCGAGCGACAACAGATGGTCGCCACAGGCCAGATGGCGCGCCAAGACCCCGAGGCCCTTACAGTCGAACCGATCGGCGAACCTTTCTAATGCTGCTTGGCAGGGCCGCCGATGCTGCCTTTGCTGCCTGCGTCGTCTTCTTCCGCCTTGGGCGGCGGACCGTCCTCCGTTTTCAGTCCGGATTCCGGTTCGTCCCATCCCTCGGGCGGGCGCGGCGCCTTGCCGTGCATGATGTCATCGATCTGTTCGACATCAATGGTTTCATACTTAATCAGCGCCTCGGCCATCAGGTGCAACTTGTCCATGTTGTCCAGCAAGATCTTCTTCGCCCGCTGGTAGTTGCGGTCGATCAAACTGCGGACCTCCTCATCGATCGCGTGGGCCGTTTCGTCCGAGACATTCTTGTGCTGGGTCACCGAATGCCCGAGGAACACTTCCCCCTCCTCCTCGCCGTACGCCAGCGGACCCATGCGCTCGGAGAGCCCCCACTTGGTCACCATGCTCCGCGCGAGTTCCGTCGCCCGCTTGATGTCGTTGGAAGCGCCGGTGGTCACGCTTTCCGGCCCGAGCACAAGTTCTTCCGCCAAGCGACCGCCAAACAGGCTGGAGATCTGGCTTTCCAGGCGCTCGCGGCTGAAACTGTAGCGGTCCTCCTCGGGGAGGAACATGGTGATCCCGAGGGCGCGCCCGCGGGGGATGATGCTCACCTTGTACACCGGATCGTGCGACGGCACAGAACGTCCCACAATGGCGTGACCGGCCTCGTGGTAGGCGGTGAGCCGTTTCTCGTCCTCGCTCATCACCATGGAGCGGCGTTCCGCCCCCATCATGATCTTGTCCTTCGCCTTTTCGAGGTCTTCCATGTCCACCAAACGCTTGTTCGCGCGGGCCGCGAACAATGCTGCCTCGTTCACCAAATTGGCGAGGTCGGCACCGGAGAAACCCGGTGTGCCGCGGGCGATGATGGAGGGCTTCACGTCCTCGCCGACCGCGATCTTCCGCATATGCACCTTGAGGATCTGCTCACGGCCTCGCACATCCGGCAGCGGCACGACCACCTGTCGATCAAAGCGCCCGGGGCGCAGCAGGGCTGGGTCGAGCACGTCGGGCCGGTTGGTGGCCGCAATCACGATCACCCCCTCATTCCCCTCGAATCCATCCATCTCCACCAACAACTGGTTGAGGGTCTGCTCGCGCTCGTCATGCCCGCCGCCAAGTCCCGCACCCCGGTGGCGTCCCACCGCGTCGATCTCGTCGATGAAGATGATGCAGGGCGCATGCTTCTTCGCCTGCTCGAACATGTCGCGCACGCGGGACGCGCCCACGCCGACAAACATCTCTACGAAATCGGAACCCGAAATGGTGAAGAACGGAACCTTGGCCTCACCGGCGATGGCGCGGGCCAAAAGTGTCTTGCCGGTTCCAGGGGAACCGACCATCAGCACGCCGCGCGGGATCTTGCCGCCCAACTTCTGAAACTTCGACGGGTCGCGCAGGAATTCCACCATCTCTTGCACCTCGTCCTTGGCCTCTTCGACCCCCGCCACATCCGCGAAGGTCACCTTCACCTGGTCCTCGCTCAGCATGCGCGCCCGGCTCTTGCCAAAAGACATGGCTCCGCGACCGCCGGCACCGCCTTGCATCTGGCGCATGAAGAAGATCCAAAGCCCGATCAGAATGAACAACGGGAACCAATTGATTAGAATCTGCATCAGGATCGACGGCTTTTCCGGAGGACCGGCAATGATCTCCACCTGATTGTTGAGGAGATCGCTCACCAAACCGTCATCGCCCGGGCTGTAGGTAGAGAAACGCTGACCGGAGGTCGTTTCGCCGTCGATGGCGCGCCCGTTGATGGTCACGCTTTTCACCGTGCCGTCTTTCACCTCGTCGATGAACTGCGAATACGCAAGCGGTTGGGCCTTGTGCTGCGTAGAGGTAAAGTTATTGAACACCGACATCAGCACGATGGCGATGATCACCCAGAGAATCAGATTTTTTGCCATGTCGTTCAAGACATTACACCTCGCGTGCTAATGCTCTGGAAGCACTTTCCAGAACCCATGGCGGAATCCCGTCCGCTGCCCATTGCTGCAAAACTACTACAACTCATAGTTCGTCGCCACCAAGTAGACTTCGCGACTCGCAGGCCGAGAGGCCTGCGGCTTGCGTGAGACTACCCGCTTAAAGCAGGTGCGTATCTGTTTCAGGAATTCATCGAAACCCTCTCCCTGAAAGGTCTTGACCACAAGACCTCCGCCCGGGTTCAGTAGCTCCCGCGCCGAATCCAAGGCAAGCTCGCACAGATACATGGCGCGCGGCTGATCTACCGCCGCTATACCGCTAACATTGGGCGCCATGTCAGATATTACAAGCTCTACCGGGCTCCCGGACAGGGCCTCGCGCAACCGGTGTAACGTCTCCTCGTCGCGGAAGTCACCCTGGATGCACTGCACCCCGCTGATCGGGTCCATTGGCAACAGGTCGAGCGCGAACACCCGCCCGCGGTCGCCGACATAGTGTTGCGCCACCTGGGACCATCCGCCGGGCGCGGCTCCCAGATCCACGACCCTCATCCCCGGTGCAAGAATGCGGTCGCGCTCCTGGATCTCGATCAGCTTGAAGGCCGCCCGCGATCGGTAACCCGCGCCTCGTGCACGCTTCACGAAGTCATCCGCGAAATGGCGCTGCAGCCAGCGCCGACTACTTTTGCTCTTCGGCATTTTGCGTTCTAATGTGGATGTTCAGGCAATCTTTTGGAGAACCGTCTCAAGTGCCCATGAGCGCAAAGCAACGACGTCATCTGCGATCCCTCGCCCACCACTTGAAGCCGGTCGTCATGCTCGGGCAATCTGGACTGACGCCGGCCGTTCTTGCGGAGGTCGGCGCCGGATTGGAGCACCACGAATTGATCAAGGTGAAGATCAACACCGGGGACCGCGTCGAGCGCAAGGCCTTGGCGGAAAAGATCCGCGATCACGCGCATGCGGAGTTGATTCATAGCATCGGCCACATGGCCGTTTTCTACCGTGCGAATCCGCGAAAAAAGAGTCCTCTATTGGCCGCAGTCGCGCCCTGAAGCTCCCTACTGGTAGCGCACCTCGATTATTTCAAAGTGACGGGCCCCACCCGGTGCGTCCACGACTGCCACGTCCCCCTCTGATTTCCCGATAAAGGCTCGCGCCATAGGAGAGGTTACCGAGATCAATCCCGCCTTGATGTCGGCCTCGTCTTCGCCGACGATCTGATAGGTGTGCTGCTCCTCGGTCTCGTCTTCGATGACGTCGACGGTGGAACCGAAGACTACCCGTCCCTCGGCGTGCAGCTTGGTCACGTCGATGATCTGGGCACGCGACAGCTTTGCTTCGATGTCTTTGATGCGCCCCTCGATAAAACCCTGCTGCTCCCGCGCTGCATGGTATTCCGCATTTTCCTTCAGATCACCATGCGATCGCGCCTCGGCGATGGCCTTGATCACCCGGGGTCGGGCAACGGTTTTCAGCTCATGCAGCTCTTGGCGCAGCTTCTCCGCCCCACGCAGAGTCAGTGGAACCTTTTCCATCGTCTGGAATCCTCCCGATCCGCGGCTGTGCGCCGCCGCTGGTTGTCAGTTATGCAAATCCTGCAGCCGGTTCACGCTAACGTCATCCAGATGTTTCAGGGCCAGGCAGGTGGCTTCCGCACCGGACATCGTCGTCGTATAACACACCTTTTGCTGCAAGGCGGCGCGCCGGATCGACGCAGAGTCGGCGATTGCCTGTTTGCCTTCCGTGGTATTCACGATCAGGTCGAATTCGCCGTTCTTAATCATGTCTACGATATGCGGCCGGCCTTCATGCACCTTGTTCACCGGCGTGCACGGAAGACCCGCCTCTTTCACCACTGTAGCACTTCCTCGCGTGGCGAACAGCTCGAACCCGAGTTCGCCGAGATCGCGGGCAACCTGCCGCAGGCGGCCCTTGTCTGCCTCGCGCACGCTGAGCAGCGCCTTGCCGCCCCGAGGCAGGGCCAGGCCAGCCCCCTCCGCGGCTTTGGCGAAGGCCTCACCGAAGCTCCGGCCAACCCCCATTACCTCACCGGTAGATTTCATTTCCGGCCCCAGCACCGTATCTACGCCGGGGAACTTAATGAACGGGAACACCGCCTCCTTGACGAAATATTGCTCAGGAACGCGTTCCTCGGTTATTCCCTGTCGCGCCAGCGAGATCCCTGCCATACAGCGCGCCGCCACCTTCGCCAGGGGGATACCTGTGGCCTTCGAGACAAAGGGTACGGTGCGCGATGCCCTGGGATTCACCTCCAGCACGTAGATATCGTCGTCCTTAATCGCGAATTGGGTGTTCATGAGCCCGACCACCCTCAGCTCTTTTGCCATCGCGCGCATCTGCCCGCGCATCCGGTCCTGCACCGCCGGCGAGAGGGTGTAGGGTGGCAACGAGCAGGCGGAATCGCCCGAGTGCACACCGGCCTGCTCAATGTGCTCCATGATACCGCCGATCAGCACATCCTCGCCGTCGCAGATGGCATCCACGTCCACCTCGATAGCGTCGTCGAGAAACCGATCGAGCAACACCGGCGACTCGTTGGAGACCTGGACAGCTTCGCGCATGTAGCGACGCAGATCCGTCTCCTCGAACACGATTTCCATGGCCCGCCCGCCCAAGACATAAGACGGCCGCACCACCAGCGGATAACCGATCTCGGCCGCCAGCCGAACGGCCTCTTCCGTATCCCGTGCGGTGCGGTTCGGCGGTTGACGGAGGCCCGCCTTCTCGATCATTTGCTGAAAGCGTTCGCGATCCTCCGCGAGATCAATGGAGTCGGGACTGGTGCCGATAATCGGTGCCCCGGCGGCCTCCAGATCGCGCGCCAGCTTGAGTGGTGTCTGACCACCGAATTGCACGATCACCCCCACCGGCTGTTCCTTGTCTATGATTTCCAGCACATCCTCGAGGGTAAGAGGCTCGAAATACAAGCGATCGGAGGTATCGTAGTCGGTGGAAACGGTCTCAGGGTTGCAGTTGACCATGATGGTCTCGAAACCATCCTCACGCATTGCGAGCGCGGCATGCACACAGCAATAATCGAACTCGATACCCTGCCCGATTCGATTCGGCCCACCGCCGAGCACCATGATCTTGCGCCGCGCGCTCGGCGCAGACTCGCACTCCTCCTCATAGGTCGAATACATGTATGCGGTGCTCGAGGAGAATTCCGCAGCACAGGTATCCACGCGCTTATAGACTGGTCGAATGCCTGCCTGCCAGCGCGCAGCGCGCACCTGCTGCTCGGTAGATTCGAGCAATACGGACAGCCGCTTGTCGGAAAAGCCCTTGCGCTTTAGGCTGCGCAATCTTGCCGGATCGAGTGCCGCCGGTCCGGCCGCGCGCACGGCTCCCTCTTCGCGGATCAGGTCTTCGATCTGCACCAGGAACCAGGGGTCGATCAGTGTGAGCTCCTGCACCTCTTGCAACGAAAAGCCAGCACGGAAGGCATCGCCGAGGTACCACAGACGCTCCGCCCCCACCTGGCGCAGCTCCCGGCGAATTACCTCGCGTGCGTCATCCCGTTCTCGGTCGACTACCTCGCACAAGCCGTGCTTGCCGGTCTCCAGACCGCGCAGGGCCTTCTGCAACGATTCCTGGAAGGTCCGACCAATGGCCATCACCTCGCCGACGGATTTCATCTGCGTGGTGAGCCGTGCGTCCGCCAAGGGGAATTTCTCGAATGCGAAGCGCGGCACCTTAGTCACCACGTAATCGATGCTCGGCTCGAATGACGCGGGAGTCGCCCCGCCAGTGATCTCATTCTGCAACTCGTCGAGCGTATAGCCGACCGCCAGTTTCGCCGCCACCTTGGCGATGGGAAACCCGGTCGCCTTGGAGGCTAGAGCCGAGGACCGGGAAACTCGCGGATTCATCTCGATGATGACCATGCGCCCGTCCTCGGGGTTGATCGCGAACTGCACGTTCGATCCGCCGGTATCCACCCCGATCTCACGCAGAACCGCTAGCGAGGCGTCGCGCATGATCTGGTATTCCTTGTCGGTAAGCGTCTGCGCCGGCGCCACCGTGATCGAGTCGCCCGTGTGAACGCCCATCGGGTCCAGGTTCTCGATAGAACAGATGATGATGCAATTGTCCCTGCGATCGCGCACCACCTCCATCTCGAATTCCTTCCAGCCGATAATCGACTCTTCGATCAGCAACTCATGGGTCGGCGAGAGATCGAGGCCGCGCTCGCAGATCTCGACGAACTCCTCCTGGTTGTAGGCGATGCCGCCCCCGCTCCCACCGAGGGTGAACGACGGCCGGATGATGGATGGGTAACCGATCTGTGCCTGGACCTGGTGCGCCTCCTCCATACTGTGGGCGATCGCCGACTTGGGCATCCCAAGCCCGATCTTGCGCATGGCGCGGCGGAACAGATCCCGATCCTCCGCCTTATCAATCGCCTCCCGCGAGGCGCCGATCAACTCGACAGCGTATTTTTGCAGCACGCCTTCGCGCACCAGGTCGAGCGCCGTATTGAGGGCGGTCTGCCCGCCCATGGTGGGCAATAGCGCATCCGGGCGCTCTTTGGCGATGACCCGCTCCAGGGTGCGCCAGGTGACCGGTTCGATGTACACGGCGTCCGCCATCTCCGGATCAGTCATGATCGTGGCGGGGTTTGAGTTCACCAGGATGACCCGAAAGCCCTCTTCGCGCAGCGCCTTGCAGGCTTGGGCCCCCGAATAATCGAACTCACAGGCCTGCCCGATGATGATCGGGCCTGCACCGATGATCAAAACACTTTGGAGATCCGTACGCTTGGGCATCGTTGTTCCGCGAACCGCAGGCTGCACCTAACCGCTGGGGCTTGTCACCGGGTTCAATGGCGCTGCTGCATCAGGTTGATGAAATGATCGAAAATCGGCGCGACGTCGTGCGGGCCGGGGCTGGCCTCGGGATGCCCCTGGAAACCGAAAGCGGGCCCATCAGTGCGCTGAACACCCTGCAGCGTACCGTCGAACAGGGAGCGGTGCGTGGCCTCGAGGTGTTCGGGCAGACTCGCTTCGTCCACCGCGAAACCGTGGTTCTGACTACTGATCATCACCGCCCCGGTTGCTAAATCCTGTACCGGGTGGTTGGCCCCGTGATGTCCGAACTTCATCTTCACCGTGGCAGCACCACTCGCCAGAGCGAGCAGTTGGTGGCCGAGGCAAATGCCGAAGACGGGAACCCCGGATTCCAGGACCTGCCGAATCGCCTCGATCGCGTAGTCACAGGGCTCCGGATCGCCCGGCCCATTGGAAAGAAACACCCCGTCCGGCCGCAAAGCCAGGACCTCGGAAGCGGATGTCTGGGCGGGAACCACCGTGACCCGGCATCCCCGATCCACCAGCATGCGTAGGATGTTGCGCTTGATCCCATAATCGAAAGCGGCCACGTGCAGCGGAAGCCGCTCGGCGACCGGGTGCGGGGCTTCGGGCATCCCGTGTTCCAGGCTCCAAGTGCCCTGCGCCCACTCGTAGGGCACTTTGGTAGAGACCACCTGCGCCAGGTCCATCCCCTTCAACCCGGGGAACTCCTGTGCTGCACGCAGGGCCTTGCTCGGATCCAATTCGTCGCCGGCCAGGATGCTACCGTTCTGCGCCCCTTTCTCTCGCAGAACCCGGGTCGGTCGCCACGATGTGCAGTACCTGTCCAGCGTTCAGCTTCTGAATACTCTGTCGCGCCCGCAGAATCGGCAGCGGACAGTTCAGGCCGCGTGCATCCAGTACCAGAT
>JAHEIA010000515.1 GCA_024639625.1 Chromatiales bacterium | reverse complement strand
AAGAATGGGAACTGGAAGTGCCGATCAATTACTCCCTACACTAACGAAGCTGCGTGTCATGTCGGAGACCGAAAAGATCCTGCTGGCCGCCAGACGGCTGTTGCGCCAGCGCCTGCAGGGGATCCTTTCCACCCACTCGCTAGCTTGTCCCGGCTTCCCCTTCGGCTCCCTGGTCCCCTACTGCCTCGACCATTCGGCCTCACCGGTTTTGCTGCTCAGCCACCTGGCGCAACACACGAAGAATCTGCAGGCGAACCCGAGGGTCTCGCTGCACATCAGCGAATCCGGGGAGGGGGACGCCCAGACGCTGCAACGCCTCACCCTGATCGCCCTGGTGCAGGCCCAGGACCCCATCGACAGCGACGCAGGAGCCCGCTATTTCCGCTTTTTCCCCCAGACGCGCGACTACTATGAGCAGTTGAACTTCCGTTTCTTCCGTCTTGAGGTGCAGCGCTGCCACTTTGTCGGCGGCTTCGGCGCGGCGCGTTGGTTCTCCCCCGACCGCGTCCACGTCAGCGCGGGGTTCTCCGCGGCAGCGGAGATCGAGCTCGTGGAACGACTCAACCAGGTCGGTTTCGAACGGCTTCGTGACCGTCTGCGGGTTTCCCGCGACCAACGGCTGGCCGAAGAAGCCACCGAGATCGTCGGCGCGGACGGTCTCGGCGTCGACCTGCGCTGCGGCGACCGGCTGCTGCGCGGCTGGTTTCCCGAGGAGGCGGCGGACGCCCAACGAGCGACGCAGCTGCTGCTCGGCGGCGCGTAGCTCACTCGTCTGCCTCCCCATCGGCGGACGCGATCAGGCGTTGTAGGTACCCGAAGAGACCTCGCTGCCATCGCCGCTCCAGTCGGTATGGAAATAATCGCCGCGCGGCCGATCCACCCGCTCATAGCCGTGGGCGCCGAAATAGTCCCTCTGCGCCTGCAGCAGATCGGCCGGAAGACGAGCACTGCGGTACCCATCGTAGAAGCTCAGCGCCGCGCTGCAAGCCGGGACCGGGATCCCCAGTTCGACTGCCAGCATCACCGCCCTGCGCCACCCCGGCGCCGCTGCCTCGACCTGTCCTCGGAAGTACTCATCGAGCAGCAGGTTCTGCAGATCCGGCTGGCGGCTGAATGCCTGCTCGATGTTGTTGAGGAATTTGCTGCGGATGATGCACCCGCCGCGCCAGATGAGCGCGATCCCACCGTAGTTGAGCTGCCAGCCGTAGGCGCCGGCCGCCTCGCGCATCAGCATGTAGCCCTGGGCGTAGGACGCCATCTTCGCCGCATACAGGGCATCGTGGATATGGGCGATATAGGTATCCCGCTCGCCTGCAAACCGGCCCTCGGGTCCGTGCAGGATCGCGCTGGCGCGCAGCCGCTCGTGCTTCATCGCCGAAAGGAAGCGGGAGAATACCGCCTCGGTGATCAACGTCAGGGGCACGCCGAGTTCCAGGGCATCGGCCGCGGTCCACTTCCCGGTACCCTTCTGCCCGGCCGAGTCCAGGATCTTGTCGACCAGGGGACTGCCGTCGCTGTCCTTGCGGCGCAGGATATCGGCGGTGATCTCGATCAGGTAGGAATCCAGCACCCCGTGATTCCAGCGTTCGAACACCGCCTGAACCTCGTCGACATCCATTCCAAGCCCATGGCGCAACAGGGAGTAGGCTTCGCAGATCAGCTGCATATCGCCGTACTCGATCCCGTTGTGCACCATCTTCACGTAGTGGCCGGCGCCGTCATCGCCGACCCATTGGCAACACGGAACCCCGTCGACCTGGGCGGCGATGGACTGCAGCAGGGGCTGCACCAGCGGCCATGCCTGCACGTTGCCGCCGGGCATGATCGCCGGCCCATGGCGCGCCCCCTCCTCGCCGCCGGAAACCCCCGCGCCGAGGAACAGGATGCCCCGCTGCGCAAGCTCCCGTGTGCGCCGAGTGCTGTCGATATAGAGAGAATTGCCACCGTCGATGATGATGTCGCCCGACTCCAGGTGGGGCAGCAGAGACTGGATGAGCGCATCCACCACCTCGCCCGCCTTGACCATCAGCATCAAGCGGCGCGGACGCTGCAGTGCGCCGACAAGCTGCTCGATCGAATGCGTTCCCAGCACGCGCTTTCCGGCCGCCGGGCCGGCGATAAAGCGTTCCACCTTGGAAGTAGTGCGGTTGAACACCGCCACCCGGTACCCGTGGTCCGCCATATTCAACACCAGATTCTGCCCCATCACCGCCAGGCCGATCAGCCCGATGTCCGCGTCACCCATACCCTGTTTCTCCTACCGTCTCGTTGCGCGTGCACATAGGCTAGCAGAATCGCCGCACCCGCAAGCGAAAAGCAGACGCAGACGCGTACCCCAGGGCTCCGCTGTCGTGTAAATTACCGGTAGCACCGCAGGAGGATCACGAGGGTAATGAAAGAGCTGCACGACCTGGAACTGATGTTGAAGTCCCACTTCCCGATCCTCGTGATCGAGACGCTGGAAGAACTGCGCACCCTGCAGTTGTTCGGCCGCCTCGCCCTGCGCACAGAGCGCCCGATGTTCCGCTGGAGCGTCACCGAGGGGATCAAGCCCCTGGTGCTGGATGCCGATTCCGTCGTACGCACCGCGGAACCCACCGATGCGCTGCGTCACATCAAAGCGGTGTCGAGCGCCGGCTGCTATGTGTTGTTGGACTTCCACCCCTATCTCGCCGATCCGGTGCACGT
>JAHEIA010000514.1 GCA_024639625.1 Chromatiales bacterium | reverse complement strand
TAAGGTGGCCACTGCCAGTGTGTACGCAATGGAAGCCGTGCGGGGATTGGCCAGCTATCCCCTGCGGGCCGCGTTGACCGCGCTGGGGATCGTGATCGGGGTGGCGGCCGTGATTACGGTGCTGGCCATCGGCGAAGGAGCCCGCCTAAGGGTCATCGAGAAGATCCAGAGTCTAGGTGGAAACCTGCTGCTGGTGACCCCGGGCAGCGCCCGCACGGGGGCGGTACAGCTGGGAGCGGGAACACGCCAGACACTGACCGTAGATGACGCGGTTGCTATTCGCCGGGAAATCCCCGGGCTTGCCGCGGTCGCCCCCAGTGTATTCAAGAAGCTTCAAGTGGTGCAGGGCAACCACAATTGGCAGACCACCGTGCAAGGCATCACCCCGGACTACCTCGAGGCCAGGGAGTGGGCAGTATCCAACGGTCGGCCGCTGTCGGCTGTTGATCAAGCCAATGCGTCCAAAGTGACGCTCTTGGGGAACACGGTCGCGGACCGCCTGTTCCGCGGCGAAGACCCCGTGGGGGAGATTATTCGTATCGGGGACACACCGTTTGTCGTCGTCGGCGTCCTCAGCCCGAAGGGACAAAACAGTGCCGGGAGTGATCAGGACGACAAAGCGATGATTCCCCTTAGCACAGCCACGGTACGGGTTCTGGGAACGGGGCGCAGCGAACTCGGCGGGCTGCACTACATCATGGTCAAGGTGGACCGCACGGAACGCCTCGAAGAGGTAGAGTCGAATCTGCGCCGGCTGCTCCGGCAGCGCCACCGGCTGAGGCCCGGTTACCCCGACGATTTCGCTGTGCGCAATCTGGCCGAGATCCAGGCCCAAAAAGAGGAGGCGTCCAACTTGCTGACGTTCTGGCTGGGAGCAGTCGCCTCGGTATCGTTGGCGGTGGGTGCCGTCAGCATCATGAACATCATGCTGGTTGCCGTCGCCGAGCGCACGCGGGAAATCGGACTGCGCCGCTCAGTCGGAGCCTGTAGGCGCGACATTCTCTGGCAGTTTCTCACCGAGGCCCTGTTGCTGGCGCTGCTGGGCGGCATCGTCGGGGTGGTTTTCGGAGTAGCGCTGTCCCTGTCGATCGCCCATTGGGGCGGGCTACCGGTCGCCATCGGCCCGGGTGGTCTGCTCTTGTCCCTTGGTGCTTCGGCCGCCGCAGGCATTTTTGCGGGCGTCCTACCCGCGATCAAGGCTGCGCGCCTGACCCCAATCGACGCCCTGCGAGCAGAATAGCCCCTGGTCGGATGAGGGCAACCTAGCCCGCGACCATTCAACCTCACGCGGATGTCCCTGGTCGAACCCGCCGCAGCGGATAATTGCGCAGGTTCCTACCATCCCTTGCCCGAAAACGCTAGGCGCCTCTACCGGTGATGGCAAAAAGAAATGCCGGCGCACCCCGCTTCCGCCACCCAGCATCGAGGAAGTGCGAAAAAGTAGTTGGCTGAACCGCAAGGCAATCCACAGGAACCAGTTGCGCGCCTCACGCGGACCCTAACGCGCAATGACAATCTTCGATGCTTTTTTTTCCTCGCGGAGTGATTCTTCCTACAGATCGAAAACTGGACCCGAACGGCCGTCCGTAGGGGTCTCGGAGGAGATCCATGCCGATGGCTTCCCTGGTACGCAAAAGGAGAAACTGCCATGCAGAAAACGTGCATTCTCGTAACCGCCCTGGTCGGCCTCACGCTCGCAACACCGCTGGCCGCCCACCACAACTGTGCTGCGGGAGACGCCTGCCCAGAGGAAATTGGCGACATGATGGGAAACCATGAAGCAGCGATCGAGGCTTTAACGGATGTGGACATGGGAGGCCGCATGGATCCGGCAGACGACCCGGCTGAGAATATGGCGGACACGGCAACCCAGGCCGGTGGCGGAGCAGACACGGAACCGGCACTCACGCGTCCCAATGTTCCGCAGGCATCGGGGGGTACGCAGGCCATGAGCTGGGACGGACAGTAGCCGATCACCTGGAAACAACTGCGCAGGGTTGTCGGTCCTTGTTCACTGCGGCGAGACCAGCCCTGCGTAGCGCTGCACTGGAGGACGCCACGGGGCATTCATTGGCCACCCTTTCGGGGGAAATACGGTTCGCGGACAGGCGGGTATTCAGCCATTGGAAGTGACGCGCAATAGCGGCGTTGCAGGAATTCCCGACAAGCAGAAATCCAATTCTGTTCCCGCTCCAGAGCGCAACCCGTGGTCTCCCGTCGCCGGGACGGTGTTGGCTTCCGCCTCATCGCACCGTTCCTGCGCAGTTTTCGCTAGACTCAGTGACCCGGTCGCGTCATCGCGGCCGACAGAAACCTAGTTCACCCCGGGTCGAGTACCCCGCGCCACCCGGCATGGGTCATGCTCCCCTCCCTCGCAGCACAAGCCCAACATCAGATCCATTACATTGGTCCCGGTCGGGCCCGTGTGGATCAGGTCTCCGCTCGCCTCCAGCAGACTCCCGGAATCGAACTCCCGCAGCGCCCGCTCGGCGTTGAGCCCCTCCAGTGCCGCCCGCTCCAGGGTACCTCCGTCGACCAACGCCCCTGCATCCTCGGTAGGGCCATCGGTACCGTCCGTACCGGCAGCCAGAAGATAGCAGCCGCGCTTACCCGCCAGCTCGGCCGCCGCAGCCAGCGCCAGGTGCTGGTTGCGCCCACCGCGTCCGGGCGTCTCGGGCAAGTGAACCGTGGGTTCTC
>JAHEIA010000513.1 GCA_024639625.1 Chromatiales bacterium | reverse complement strand
CCGCGTGTAGCGAAGCCCGATAAAAAGTTCGAACGGCCGGTACATGGGGGGGATTAGAACACAATCGTCTGTGAAATTCCCCGCTGTCGCGCAAGTCGCGCAGTCGAGCGGCGTGCCGCTGGGGAGCACCCTTAGCTGTAATGGCAGTCAGCTTCCGTCGCGCGAGCTACCGTACCCAGATCCGCCGATTACTGCTCTATACTGAGGGGCGTGAGCGCGGGAAAAGCAGCCTTCGACGGAGTCGACGAAATGCGCAAGCTCCTCCCCTTGTTGTTCGGCCTCGCCCTGACGCCGTACAGCGCCATGGGCGACGGCAAGCCGGTGCAAACCCCGTACGGTGAGCAGAAGGTGGTGTTCGACTTCTATTTCGACGCGCCCGAGAAGATCAATTTGGCTCTATACTGGGTCCGCTCGCTGATCAATCCACTGCTCGACGCACCCTACAACCTGGCCCCGGAGTTTCTCGATATCGTGGTCGTCATTCACGGCACCGAGATCGTGACCACGGTGCAGCACAACTACGAGAAATACCGCGATGCGGTCGACCGCATGCGTTACTACTCCGAGCTTGGCGTACACTTCAAGGTTTGCGGTCTGGCGGCCGAGGATTACGGCTACAAGACAAGCGACTTCGACGACTTCGTCGAATTGGTGCCTTCCGGGATCACCGAACTCGCTCATTGGCAGCTCGAGGGGTACGCGCTGATCACACCGCAAGTGATGGAGAAAAAGCACTCCATCGAGGAGATCCGCTGACACTGCAGGGCCGCGGAACGTTTTGCATTGAAAAGAAATTTCTCTTAACATTCTGCGCCACAACAAGATATTTGCGGCTCTCCCGACAACAGGGGCGCCAGCGATGCGATTCCACGGGGAGGGACCTGGGTAAGAAGAGCGAAACCGCGAGGTTCCGCGTTATTGCACTGCGTCTTTCGAGAGGATGGGGATGAAGAACCAAGAACCTGGCCGAAAAGGCCGTCGCATGAAGTTGGTGCTTATCGCCGGAGTGGTCTTCGCTGCGGGAGCTGTGTTCGCCGGCTTCTTCAACGTAGGACTCTCCAAGACCAACGAGATGGAATTCTGCACCTCGTGCCATTCGATGCAGTGGGTTTTCGAGGAATACAAGGAGAGTCCACACTACAAAAATACCTCCGGCGTGCGGGCCACCTGCTCCGACTGCCATGTGCCGAAGCCGTTCGGGCCGAAGATGGTCGCCAAGGTCATAGCGGCGAAGGACGTCTACCACGAGATCCTGGGAACCATCGACACGGAGGAAAAATTCGAGTCTCATCGCTGGGACATGGCGAGCCGTGTGTGGGCCAAGATGGAAGCCAGCAACTCGCGGGAGTGCCGCAGCTGTCACGCATTCGATCAGATGGATCTCAGCGCACAGAGCCGCAGCGCCCGCAATCGGCACGCCCGCGCCGAAGACGAGGGCAAGACCTGCATCGATTGCCACAAGGGTATAGCCCACGAGGAACCGGACGAACCGGACGAAGATGAAGAGGAAGAAGATGCGTAGGAGTAGAGCTGATGCGCAATTCGCCTGAACCGCTTCACGCCGCAACGCTCGCAGCAGTGAAGGGCGTTCGACTGCTGCTCGTCGCGGTGCTGCTGGCCCTCGCCGGCACTTTGTTTGCCGGCGACAGCGAGCACGAGAAAGAACTACGCGTCGCTGCGGCGCTCGGGGACAACGAAGTGGTGCTGCAAATGCTGGACCAGGGCGTCCCGGTGGACACCGCCAACAGCTTCGGCAAGACCGCGCTGATGATGGCGATCGAGAACGGCAACATCGACACCGTCTCCCTCCTACTCTCCCGTGGGGCGAACGTGAACATGCGGACCGTGGCGGGCTGCACACCGCTGACCTTCGCCGCGGAGAACGGCCACATTGCCCTCAGCGCTCTGGTGCTGGAGCGCGGCGCCAACGTCCATGACCGCACCCGCGCCGGCTGGGATGCCCTCATGATCGCCTCGCGCTACGGCATCTACGACATGGTCGATCAGCTCCTGTTCAAAGGGGCGGATCCCAAGGCCTCCGACAAGGAGGGAAAGACCGCCCTGATTCAGGCCGCCGAAAAGGGCCATGAACGGGTGGTGCAGCTACTACTTGATCACGGCGCGGAGGTGGACTCGCGGGATAAGAGCGGAGCCACTGCGCTGATCCGTGCGGCGGACATGAGGCACGCCGATGTCGTGGGGCTTTTGCTTGCGGCAGGCGCCGACGCCGATGCGGCGGACAACGACGGCGCCACGGCCCTGATCTGGGCCGCTAGCCAAGGCTCCCAGGAAGTGGCCAAACTGTTGCTCGCCGGCGGCGCCAATCCCAACAAGCCAGACAAAGACGGGATCACTCCGCTGATGGAGGCCGCCAATAATGCCCAGGCCGAGATGGAACTGCTGCTCCTGGGACAGGGGGCGGACCCCAGCCTGAAGGATATCGAGGGGCGCACCGCCCTGGATATCGCGCGCAAGAAGAACAACCTGGAAATCATCGACATCCTCCAAGGAAGGCAATAGCAATAATTTGATGAGCCATTCCCCCGCGGCTTAGGGTTGGGTCCGAGGGAAAAGATGATTGCCCGGCACAGCGGTTTCCGGGCGCAGAGGATCGCGGCGGCGGACGACGAAACCGCTCCCGTGTGTAGCAAACTACCGTTCCGAGCTGAAGGAGGTAACACTGTGCAAAACAAACTG
>JAHEIA010000512.1 GCA_024639625.1 Chromatiales bacterium | reverse complement strand
GTCTTTCCCAGCAGATTCGGTTGGCGGAAGCAGAGACCGGGTCGGAGATGACAGGCTGATCGCTTTTAAAAAAATCGTTCAACCAGAACGCTCCCCTGTCGAAACAGAGAGCATGAACCATAGACCGGATTTATGGCGGCGATAACAGAGCCTTAAACAGACCCTGAAATCCACAAGAGACAATGAATATGTTTCACAAAGAAGAGGCCGGGTGTTTTGACAACCACCTGGCCAAACTGAAGAATGCTGTCATCATGATGGTGGATGACGAGCCCATCAACACTGATGTCATACAGATCCATCTGGAAACCGCCGGCTACAGGAATTTTTTGATCACAGACAAGTCCGGTGAGGCCATGGGGCTGCTCAGGAGTGAGAGACCCGACGTTCTTCTGCTGGATCTGAAAATGCCCGATGTGACGGGCTTTGATATCCTTGCCGAGATGCGCCGGGAGCAGCTGCTCAAACACATCCCGGTCATCGTCCTGACCTCGTCCACCAGCCCGGAGACCAAGCTCAAGGTGCTGGAACTGGGTGCCTCGGACTTCCTGTCAAAACCCGTCGATTCGAGTGAATTGATCCTGCGTCTTCAAAATACGCTCACCGCCAAGGCCTACCAGGATCAACTGGCTTTCTACGACAGTCTGACCGGCCTGCCGAACCGCCATCTGTTCATTGAACGCCTGACCTCGGCGGTAAAAAATGCTGCCGATGACGGAAAGCCCATCGGCGTGCTCCATATCGGTCTGGATCGTTTCAAACAAATCAACGATACCCTCGGTCCCAAAATCGGTGACATGCTGCTCGAGGAAGCTGCAGTCAGGATCCGGGACTCCCTTCGCAGCAGTGATATCACTACCCGGCTTGGCCACGCCAGACCCTGGAACGACCTGGCCCGATTCGGCGGTGACGAGTTTTCGATAATCCTGCCCCAGTACAGGCTAGTCGACGATCTCGCCGTCGTGGCACACAGCGTCATTGAGTCGATGAGACCCATTTTCGTTTTCGACGAGCACGACGTTTATCTCACAGCCAGCATCGGGATTGCCACTTACCCGGACGACGCCGACAACGCCGACACGTTGATCAAACAGGCAGCCAGCGCAACCCATCATGCCAAACAGCTCGGCAGAAACAATTTTCAGTTCTACTCCGAAGAGATCAATGCCAGGTCTACCGAGCGTCTGAAAATGGCATCGCTCCTGAGAAAGGCGATTGATAACGATGAGTTCCTGCTCCACTACCAACCGCAGGTGGATCCACGCTCGGACAAGGTGATCGGCGTAGAGGCACTGCTGCGCTGGCACAGCCCGATATACGGCAATGTATCTCCCGCCGAATTCATGCCCCTGGCCGAAGACAACGGTATGATTGTCCCAATCGGAACCCGGGTTATCCAGGAAGCCTGCCGACAGGCGCAGGAATGGCGGTCAAGAGGATTGCAAAACATTACGGTCTCGGTGAACGTGTCCATGGAGCAGTTTCGCAAGCGGGATTTCACGGAGATCGTAAAAGAAGCACTGGATAAGAGTGGGCTTTATCCGGGTCACCTGGTACTGGAGATTACGGAAAGCCTGATGATGGAGAATGCGGAAAAGCACATAAAAACGCTGCACGAGCTAAAAGAACTCGGCGTAGATCTCTCCATCGACGATTTTGGCACCGGCTATTCGTCTCTCAGCTATCTCACCCGCTTCCCGGTCGATGAACTCAAGATCGCGAGCAGCTTCGTAACCAATATTCACGAAGACCCGGAGCACGCTGCGGTAGGACGGGCGATTATCGCGATGGCAAAGAGCCTCGGTCTCAGAGTGGTTGCGGAAGGCGTGGAAAAAAAAGGGCCTTTGAAATTCCTTCTGGAAAAAGAGTGCGACTTGATACAGGGGTACTATTACAGTAAACCGCTGGCCAAAGAACAGCTTCTTGAATTTGCCCTTTCCATGAATGGGCATCGGGACAACGGTAGGTTCGACGACCCTAAAAAGACACCCGGGCTGTCCGGATAACGCGCGTATCGTCGACGGATCACCGATAGTCTTCAGGGCTTTTACGGTTTCTGCGGCCGCGTGATGCCGAGATCCCTATAACCACCAGCAGAGACAGTAAGACCACCCCCCAGTTTCCGATGCGCGCATAGGGTGTCAGCCCCTTCATGGGTCTGAACTCTCCCCTGAGCACATGCTGCTCGAATGCCGGGGAACTCCCGAGAACTTTACCTGTAGGGCCGATCAGGGCTGAGATACCGGTATTCGTCGAACGCAGGAGAAATCGCCCCGTCTCGAGGGAACGCATGCGGGCTATCTCGAGATGCTGCTGCGGGGCAAGGGAATCGCCGAACCAGGCATCGTTGCTGGCATTGACCAGGAACGCCGCTTCGGGCAGGGCTTCGATGACCTCTTCACCGAACACGTCCTCGTAACAGATGGAGATGGCAGCCGGATAACCCGCCACCGTCATCAAGGGTTTAGCGGCATCACCGGCGGAGAAATCGGATATGGGGATCTGCAGCCAGTCAATCAAAGGCTGCAGCACGAACTTCAGCGGCATGAACTCACCAAAAGGCACCAGATGCCGCTTGTGATAGACATCCCGGGCATCACCGAGGGTAATCATGCTGTTGAAGAAACGCCCATCTTCCTGTATGGGGATGCCCAACAGGATGGTCAAACCCTGCTTTCCCGCCTCCCGATGCAGGGGCGCCAGGAAGG
>JAHEIA010000099.1 GCA_024639625.1 Chromatiales bacterium | reverse complement strand
GAATGCCAGCAAAATACTGAACACGATCATCCATTTGATCGTCACCATCGCGATGCTTACGCTGGGGAAGAACGTTTTGGGGATATCGACCTGAGACATCAGGCGCGCACCCTGCAGAATCGATCCGATACCCTGCTTAATCGTGTTGTCGGTCCATTGCCAGACAACGAGACCGATTAGCAGGAAGGGCACGAAGTCTTTTGTGCCCCGTTGCATCAGCAGGCCGAACACGACGTAATACACCACCATGCCGATCAGGGGTTCGAGAACCCACCAGCCGAAACTCAGATAATTTCGCGCCGCATCCGCCCGCAAACCGGCCAACGCCTTATAAACAACGAGATTTCGGTATCTTGCGTCCAACAAACTCATAGCTACCCGACCCTATTTGATTGCCCATGCCCGGCAGTGCCACCACCGACCGGGGCATCCTACTCCGACAGCCCGCCGCCACAGGAACCAAGGGCACCTCAGGTACCGCGTCCCGGTATCGCGCAATGGACTTCCGCCAGAATTCCAACACCGGTCTGGCTTCCCGGCCGCCCGCTTGCAGGTAACACCGGCCGTTACCGGATAACCCCCAGCCAAATCACCTCTTCGGGAGATCCGGCAGCACGGAATTCGGTTTGCCGCTCGGCGCGGAAAAGCGCGTCTCTATAAGCTCGGAGCAGCATGGGGAATAGGTGCAGGCGGTTGTGGACCACGAACCTCACGGCCTTGCCCATAAAGCGAGCCATAGCCGCTGAAAACAGCCACTTCCTATGGTGCTTCCTGGTGAAAAACAGCGCACTGAAGTTTTCGCAATATTCACGCTCCGGGGAATCCAGGTGCCCGCGCGGAGCGGCCGAGGACCCTAGAGCGGCCATAGAGACTCCTTCCTTGTGGTACACCACGCTATCCGTACACCAATACAAGCTCTCTTTCCCTTCCGGGATACGCTCGACCAGATCGAGTTCCTCAAAATAGAGGAAATAGCCCTCGTCGAATAAGCCGATCTCGCGGAACACGCCGGCGCGACAGAACAAAGCAGCGCCAGTAACATAATCCAGCGCCACAGGTGCTGCCTCAGGATCCAGGTCGGCATATCTTTCCCCGCGCAGTGGAAAGCGGCAAATCGTCGTCGCCGGCTGATAGAGCCCGCCCCCCGCATACTGGATGCGCCCCTGATCGCGGAAGTCCAATATAGTACTCCCGAAGATACGCTTGCTTGGGTTCGACGCGGCACATTCGAGCAACCGGTCTACCGCGCTATCAGCGATCACGGTATCGTTGTTGAGGACCCATATATAGTCGACCCCCTTGTTCAACGCATGTCGAATCCCTACGTTATTGCCTCCGGAATAGCCGAGATTGCCCCCCGTGTTGATCAGGGCAAAATCCCAGCTTCCGTCGCCGGCGCCGAGCTCGACACTGTCGAAATTGGCCTGCGCCCAGTCCTGGATCCGGCTCCTCGACAGGTCGCTGGAAGCGTTGTCGCAAACCACGACACAGAGCTTTCCGGCGGCGACCGCCGGGAGCAGGGAATTCAGGCAGCCCAAGGTATCCGCAGCGCGGTTCCAATTGAGGACGACGGCGCAGACCGCGGGAGCGATGGACTCGGTCACCCAGGGACCCGCGCAATCAACGCTCGGGGCCCGGAAAAGGGGCGCAGCGGGGCTGCGACAGCATGCACAATTTCGTTCAATCTGGAAATCCTTAGCTTTCTTTCCGCCAAGCGAGGACCGCCGCCGCTCATCGGCACGATCTTGCCGATGATTGGCCACGCCCGGAGCAGCGGGGCGCCTCGCTGCGGAAAAACGGACCGGACGCGATGTGGCACTGGACAGCCGCAGCGGCTCCGGGGCGCTATTGTAATACCCTTTAATTGAACATAGAATCGGGTGCGTTCCATTCGGGTAGCCGCTCTCCCCAAGCAAGATACCGGTGGCGCGGGCTGTATGATCGCTCTACCGAGGCTTTATCCCCGTTTCATTCAGAAGCACCGGTAGATGTGCTCTTTCGCCGCCAACGCACCTCAATAAGCATGCAAGATTTGCTCGACACAGTGGCTGATCGCCCGCTCGTCGTTATCCCTGCTCGCAACGAGCAAGCAACGATTGCCGATGTAATCGCCGAAGTTCGGTCGGCGGGTTATCACGACGTCGTGGTCGCCGATGACGCCAGCACCGACGCTACGCGATCGGAAGCGATCGCCGCGGGCGCGCGGGTAATCCCGTTGGTCTATCGCCTGGGCGCTTGGGGAGCCACCCAGGCAGGACTGCGCTACGCCCTGCGTAAAGGATATTCAGTGGCGATTACAATGGATGCCGATGGGCAGCACTTGGCCGAGGCAATCCCGCTGCTGCTGGAGGCGCTCCGCCGCCACGACGCGGATGTCGCCATCGGGGCCTGCCTGTCGCGTGGCAGCAGAGCACGCCGGGCGGCTTGGATATTTTTCCGCAAGCTGACCGGGCTGTCCGTGGAAGATCTGACCTCGGGTTTCCGGGCGTACGGATGCCGTGCTGTGCGGCTGTTGTCATCGAACCAGGCGACCCTTCTCGATTTCCAGGATATCGGAATCTTGACCTTGCTCAGGGCCAACCGGCTGCGCATTCGAGAGGTGTCCGTCGACATGCGTCCCCGCCGCTCGGGCCACTCGCGAATCTTCCACACCTGGCTTTCTGTCGCGTACTACATGACGTACAGTATCTTGCTCTGCGTCAGCAAATGGAATCGTCGGGAGCGGACGGAGCGCCGCCCCTCTGCCCCGGCCTGAATTGAGAAAAACACCTCGGATGAGCCTTTACAACCTTGTTTCCGCCGCCGCCGCAATTCTGATCGCCGGGTCGATCTTCCTTCTCGTTCGGCGCGACCAGCTGCACACTCGGTACGCGATATGGTGGATCCCACTCGCCGTCGCGGTTCTTGTCGTGGGATTGTTTCCGGGCCTCAACGACCGGTTGGCCTGGATGCTGGGAATCGCTTATCCACCCGTGCTGCCACTCATCATCGGCCTCGGGATGCTGATCATCAAGATCCTCCTGATGGACGTGGAACGATCGAGAAACGAGCAGAAGTTGCACCGGCTCACCCAGCGTCTCGGCATGCTCGAATGCGAGCTCCTGGGCAAGTCCCAGACTGCTGACCGTCCGGCGACGGGCGAGGAAAGCAGCGACGACTGACCGCAGCGCAACCCGCCCGGCCGGCCCAAGGAGCACGCCGCAGCAACCCCGCTATCCGGCGTAGACGATACCCGGCAACCAGGTGACCAAACCCGGCAACCAAGCCAGAAGACCCAACACCACGACCTGGATCAGGATGAACGGGGCCACCCCGCGATAGATGTCGCCGGTGGAGATCTCCGGCGGGGCCACTCCGCGCAAGTAGAACAGGGCGAAACCGAATGGCGGCGTCAGAAACGAGGTCTGGAGATTCACCGCGATCATCACGCCCAGCCAGACCGGATTCAGGTCCATGGCGAGCAGGATCGGGCCCACGATCGGCACCACGACGAAGGTGATCTCGATAAAATCGAGGATGAATCCCAACAAAAACATCACCAGCATCACCACCAGCATGGCCCCGAAGACACCCCCCGGAAGATCGTCGAGGAGCCCTCTCACCAGCTCATCGCCGCCGAAGCCGCGGAACACCAGCGAGAATACCGAGGCGCCGATCAAGATCAGAAACACCATGCTGGTGACCCTGGTGGTGCTGAGCATAACCTCGCGCAGGGTCTGCAGATTGAGCTGGCGCTGTGCCGCGGCGAGCAGCATGGCGCCCACCGCCCCCACGGATGCGGCCTCGGTCGGGGTGGCCAGGCCGCCGAGGATCGAGCCGAGCACCGCGGCGATCAACAGCAAAGGGGGCAGCAATACCTTGCCGGCCCGCAGCCAGAGCGCCCCACTGTCCAGAGCACGCTCCGCGGCGGGAATGGCAGGCACGCTGCGCGGTCTAACCACGGCCAGGAACGCCAGATACAGCAGGTAAAGCGAGACCAGAAGCAGCCCTGGGACCAGTGCTCCGACGAACAGATCGCCGACGGATACTGTGTCCGGGGAAAAGATCCCCATGTCCAATTGCGCCTGCTGGTAAGCGGTGGACAACACGTCACCGAGCAGCACGAGAACGATCGAAGGTGGGATGATCTGACCCAAGGTCCCGGAGGCGCAGATGGTTCCCGCGGCGACCGCCGGGTCGTAGTTGCGGCGCAGCATGGTGGGTAGCGACAACAATCCCATGGTCACCACGGTCGCGCCGACGATCCCGGTGCTCGCCGCAAGCAGCATCCCTACCACGGTCACGGATACGCCGAGCCCGCCGCGCAGGGGACCGAACAAAACGGCCATGGTGTCGAGCAGATTTTCCGCCACCCGGGACCGCTCCAACGTCACACCCATGAAAACGAACAGGGGGACGGCGATCAGGGTCTCGTTAGTCATGATCCCGTACAGGCGGTTGGGCAGCGCCTCGAGAAACACCGCATCGAACAGCCCCAGCGCACTACCGATCCAGGCAAAAGCAAGGGCGGTCCCGGCGAGAGAAAACGCCACTGGGTAGCCCAGCAATAACACCAGGCAGACCACCAGGAACATCAACAGGGGCAGGATTTCAGCCATTCTCTCCGGGCCCGGAAGATTCCACTTCCTCGCCATAGCCGATCAGCACCAGCAGGCTGCGCAGGCAGAGCGCCGCCCCTTGCAGCAACAGCAGGGCCACCGCGACCAGGATCATGGTCTTCAGCAGGTACACGCCCGGAAGGCCGCCCGCCTCGCGCGAGGCCTCGCGCAGGCCCCAGGACTGCAGAATGTAGTCCCAGCTGATCCAGCCGATGAAGAGACACACGGGGACCAGCAGCACCAGGGTACCAAGGAGATCGATCCAGGCTTTACCCCAGTTTGACAGCCGGTTGAAGAAGATATCGACTCGAACGTGCCCGCGATGCTTGAGGGTATAGGCGGCTCCGGCCAGAAACACCACCGCGTGCATGTAGGTCACCGACTCCTGCATCGCGATCCAGCCCAGGTCGAAGGCATAACGCAGGACCACCACAGCAAAGGTCACCAGCACCATCAGCAGCGTCAACCAGGAGACGGCGCGTCCCAGCCACTCGTTGAGCGACTCCAGCCGCCGGATCAACGCCACTGCCCGATGCGTCTGCGTTTGCACGACTCGCGCCCCTCAGCAACCCGCTAGTAAATCGTTAGTTTGCTCCAGCGCCCGCGGAGTCGAAGCCGGCCCCCGCTGAAGGACACCGAGACCCACGAGCCAAAAGCGGTTTGCGAGCGCCTCAGGCGCCGCTACCAGCTGAACAGAACCCACTGGGGAATGGAGATATCGCCGATGTCGCTGGTGCGGATATCCAGCCGACCGTCACCATTGCTGTCGAGGAGATAATAGGCAGGACCTGCTTGGGGAACGATCTTCACCATGTAGACCCGGCCGTCGACGCTGTATTCGTACACGGTCCCTTTATCGGTCTCCATGATCGTCACTTCGGGTTCGATGCCCTCGCCCGGACTGACCTCGATCGTCGTGACCGGCGGCGCTGCAGCGCGATCCGGCGCGTCCGCCGCCAAAAGCTGCGCCGTCAGCAGGCAACCCGCCGCAACGCATGCACAACCAACCTGCGAAATCTTCATTGCAATTCCTATCGCGGAGTGGTGACCCATCCGATGACTCTGTTTATCGAGCAGAATAGCATTGTACATGCAGTTCGACCGCGATTTCCCGCCCCTCGGGTGCGCAAACTGAGACCGGATACCGAATCATGCCCCGCCACCAGCGCCCCTGCTGACAACCGGATGGCGCCCCGCCTGCTCCTGTTATCCCGCCTCGCAACCCCGCATAATAGCTGCTGACCCTGATCGTCCGGGCGGCTCTCCGGTACGACGATGGATGACGCTAACGCCTGCCCGCAGGGCGCGCCCGACTTGGCCGAAGACCCCCATGCCCGACCTGAATCCGCAACAGAAAGTGGCGGTCCGCTACATCGCCGGGCCACTCCTGGTGCTAGCCGGCGCCGGCTCAGGCAAGACCCGGGTGATTACCCACAAGATCGCCCACCTGATCGACCGCTGCGAGATATCACCGCGCCACATCTGCGCGGTCACCTTCACCAACAAGGCGGCCCGGGAGATGAAGGCGCGGGTGGGGCGGATGCTCGAGGGCAAGCGCAGCCGCGGGCTGCGCGTCTCCACCTTTCACACCCTGGGCCTGAACATCCTGCGCCGCGAGCACCGGACCCTCGGTTACCGATCCGGTTTTTCCATCCTCGATGCGCAAGATACGGAAAGCCTATTGCGCGAACTGCTGCAGAAGCACGCACTGGCGGACGACGCCGGCGCGGGGGCGCTGCAATGGCGCATTTCCGGGTGGAAGAACGACCTATGCCCGCCGGAGCGCGCGCTCGCCCGCGCAGAGGATGGCACCGAAGCCAACGACGCCCGCCTCTACCTGGAATATCAGCGCCGCCTAAAGGCCTACAACGCGGTGGACTTCGATGACCTGATCCTGCAGCCCGTGCGCCTGTTTCAGGAACATAGGGACGTTCTCGAGTACTGGCAAAACAGCATCCGTTATCTGCTGGTCGACGAATATCAGGACACCAATAGCAGCCAATACGAGCTGGTCAAGCTCCTGGTCGGCATGCGGAACGCGTTCACCGTGGTGGGGGACGACGACCAGTCCATTTATGCCTGGCGGGGCGCCAAACCGGAGAACCTGGCCCAACTACAGACCGACTTTCCGGGCATCAAGATGGTAAAGTTGGAGCAGAATTATCGCTCCACGGCACGCATCCTGCGCTGCGCCAACCACTTGATCGGCCATAATCCTCACATCTTCGAAAAGCGCCTCTGGAGCGACTTCGGGGATGGGGAACCGCTGCGCGTACTGGGCTGCCAAGACGAAGAGCACGAGGCACGGCGCGTGGTGTCCGAGATCCTGCACCATCGCTTCACCAAATCCGCCAGTCACGGCGACTACGCCGTCCTCTACCGCGGGAACCATCAAGCAAAACCGTTCGAGAAGGCGCTGCGCGAGCACAACATCCCATATTTTCTCAGCGGCGGGACCTCGTTCTTCGCGCGCGCCGAGGTCAAAGACGTCATGGCCTACCTGCGCCTGCTGGCAAACCCGGAAGACGACGCGGCATTCCTGCGAGTAGTCAACGTGCCCCGCCGTGAGATCGGACCGGCCACCCTGGAAAAGCTTGCGCAGTTCGCCAACCAACAACACATGTGCCTGCTTGCCGCAAGCGACGACCCGGCACTGAGGAATAGCCTCTCCACGCGGGCCGGCGAACGATTGCGGGCATTCGCAGCAACAATTGCCCATTTCGCGCGCCTTGCCGCTACGGAGAATCCGGTAGCAACCGCTCGTGCCCTGGTGCTGGAACTCGACTACCAGGGCTGGCTGCACGCCACCAGTTCCAGCGATGCGGCGGCGGAACGCCGCTGGAAGAACGTCGACGAGCTCATCCAGTGGCTCGAACGCCTGACCCGCGACGAATTCCAAGGCGAGCCGCTGGTCGAGATCGTGCGGCGACTCGCACTGATGGACATCCTGGAACGCCAGGAGGAAGAAACCGGCGGCGACCGTGTGCACCTAATGACTTTACACAGCGCGAAAGGCCTGGAGTTTCCCCACGTAGTCCTGGTAGGCATGGAAGAAGATCTGCTGCCGCATCGCACCAGCATCGAGGAAGAAAATATTGAAGAAGAGCGCCGCCTGGCGTACGTCGGGGTCACCCGTGCTCAGCGCAGCCTAACCCTGACCTACGCCAACAAGCGCAAGCGCTATGGCGAGCTCATCGACTGCGAGCCCAGCCGATTTCTCTCCGAACTGCCGGCGCAGGACCTGAGTTGGGAAGACGGAAAGGGGGAGCGCTCGCAGGAAGAACGCCAGCAACGCGGAACCGCCCATCTGGCCAGCCTGCGCTCGTTGCTCTCGGGGTCTTGACGAACCGCTCCGGCGAACAAAGATAGGCCGCGCTCGCGCGCGGCCCGAACCTACTTCGATCGACGGAAGAATCAGAAAAATTATTGGACCGCGGACAGCATATAGTCGATTGCAGCCCTCAGGTCATCATCGGAGCACGTGGCGCAGGTTCCGCGCGGAGGCATCGCGCCCTTGCCATTGATCGCGGTGTTCAAAAGCGCATCCGTACCCTGCGCCATCCGCGGCTCCCAGGCCGCCGCGTCACCCAGCTTCGGCGCGCCCGCGACTCCCGCCGCGTGGCAAACGAAGCAAGCCTTATTGTAAATCTCCTCGCCCGAGGCCGCGCCACTGCTAGCCGCAGGCGCAGCCGCTACCTCTGAACCCGCAGAAGCGGGCTGAGCCGGCTCCTCACCCAACAATGTGACCTCACCGACCGGCTCGAGCCTGCTGGCCACCGCATCGGGATCCCCTGGACCCGCCGGGCTCTGAAATCGAGCCGCGGTCAGCGCGTACAGCGCGGACACCAAGATCAGGATCAACAACACACCGGCTGCCGCAGCGCCGAGATGGATTTCGACTTTCGTACTCACGATTCAATCCTCTCCGTATTGCAAGGGTTTCCAGAGCCCCCGGGCCGCCGCTCCATGCAAATCCGACCCGGTTATATGCGACAATCCTTATATAATAAGGCTAAAGCGCTCCTTTTGGAAAACGAAATCTCCACCTGCAGCGAATTCCCCTAGGGAGCGCTGCCATGAACCGTAGACGCATCCCGCCGATACCGGTATCCTTTACCACCCGCGCGGCTAGCCAAGCGCGATACCTGCGAGACGCTGG
>JAHEIA010000511.1 GCA_024639625.1 Chromatiales bacterium | reverse complement strand
GAACGCAAAAGCGGAAGGTTGGGTGGTTGCCGGCGTAAAGAAACTGGACAAGTCGGTCGAGAAGCATGGTGGCGGCACTGTACTCCCTGTGCCGCTTATCGACCTCTGTCAGGCTCAGCATGCGGCGAAGATCCTGGATCAGGACTCGGAACGGTTCGTCTCGGTAATGATGCCTTGCACAATTTCCGTTTACGAGAAGCAGGACGGCTACGTCTAAATCACACATGTCAACGCGGAGCTAATGGGTCGTCTGTTCGGCGGAACGATCGCCGAGGTCATGGCTGGCCCCGTCGCGGAACAACAAAAACGTGTGTGGACTTCGTCCACGAGTAGGCCATCGTGCCACGGGTTTGGTGCGGCCGGGTATCTGCCGACCGGACAACCCGACAGCAACGGATCCGGGGGGCCGCCGCAGGCACGAAGTGCGGGGATGCACTGAACGCAGAGCCGGGCGACGGCAACCCCGCCCGGCCGCGCTTGTTCCCTGGTCTTCCAGCGCGATAATGCGCTTTGTGGCGCGATCTTGGCATCTGGCCAAGCGCCGCCGCGTCGCCCGAATCTCCGCTACATGTAGCGTTTCGCTCCAACCCAACCTAACCCAACCGTTTGTGCCGACCGTGGGTTGCCATTTTCGGCCCCCGTGGCGCCTTGCCGATACCCGAGAAAAGTTGCTTTTGGGTCGATGCTTATGTTACGAAATGATTACAACCACCAAGAATAGGGAAAATGTCCGGTCAGGGAAGAGGCTAAAGCAATTACTTTTTTCCGCTCGTAAACATTCGCGCGAACCCGCTGAGTTGGCGCCGTGGCGACGGGCATCGAATTCGTCGAGGAGGGGGAGAATGAGAATCAAGAGTCCGTGCATAGGAATTACGTTGCTGCTTTGCGGCGGAACCGCCCTGGCGGAAACTGCCGACCCACGCCGGGCCGAGTTACCGGTTCCCAACGTCGAGAACGGGCGCGCGGTCTACGCGAATTGTGTCGGCTGCCATCAGCCGGATGGCTGGGGCAAAGAGGACGGCGCTTACCCGCAGATCGCGGGTCAGTACTCCGGCGTGATCCTCAAGCAGATGGCGGATATCCGGGCACAGAATCGGGATGTCCCCTTGATGTATCCGTTCACGCGGTTGGAGCATCTTGCGCCCGGGGACCTGGTCGATGTCGCCGCCTATATCGCCGCCCTACCCATGAACCCGCGCAACGGTGTCGGCCCGGGCGATGACTTGGCGCACGGCAAGAAGGTATATCAAAAGAACTGCGCCGACTGTCACGGCTCGCAAGGGCAGGGCGATGTGGAGAAGGCGATCCCGATGATCCAGGGACAGCACTACGCATACCTGGAGCGCCAGGCCGACTGGATACGGTCCGGCAAGCGCCGGAATGTCGATGCCGAGATGACCGCGCGAATGGGCGAACTCTCGGCGAAAGATGTATCCGCGGTCATGGACTACGTTTCCCGACTGCGCCCATTGCGGCACAAGCTCGCGGATGCCGGGTGGGAGAATCCCGACTTCCCGAAATTTGTGCAGGTCGAGCCGGCGCCCCTGGGCGATGTCTGCAAGGTGAATGACTGAATGTATTATTGCCGGCTCCGGTATAGGGTGAGAATGCCGGAACATCAACTCAAGCAGCAGCCGGGAGGCATGCATGTCTAGAAGGCATCCGATCATCGCGGTGACCGGGTCCTCCGGGGCCGGGACGAGTACAGTGAAGGCGGCGGTGGGACACATCTTCGATCGGGTCGGGGCAACCCCCGTGTTCGTCGAAGGAGACAGTTTCCACCGCTACGACCGCAAGGAAATGAAAGCGGCGCTGGCCAAAACGAAGAAGGAACGCAGCAACCTCAGTCACTTCGGGCCCGAGGGAAACCTGTTCGACAAGCAGCTGGAGCTGTTTCGTAGCTACGGTGAAACCGGTACCGGCATGATCCGGCGCTATATCCACAACGAGGAAGAGGCCGCGCTCTACGGGCACAAGCCGGGGACCTTTTCGCCGTGGGAGCAGATCCCGCCGGACACCGACCTCCTGTTTTACGAAGGGCTGCATGGGGGCGTGATCGACGGCGACATCGACATCGCCGGTGAGGTGGACTTGCTGATCGGTGTGGCGCCGACGATCAACCTGGAATGGATTCAGAAAATACAGCGTGACACCAGCGAACGCGGTTACAAGACCAAGGACGTGATGGATACGATCTATCGGCGCATGCACGACTACATGCACTACATCCTGCCCCAGTTTGAGCACACCCATATCAACTTCCAGCGGATTCCTCTCGTAGACACGTCGAACCCGTTTATGGTCCGCAATATTCCCACGCCGGACCAGAGCCTGGTGCTGATCCACTTCCTCGACCCCAGGCCGTCAGTGGAATACAAGCTGAACCTCAGGGGTTTGATCGAAGGCTCCTCGATCACGGGCTTCAACACCTTGGTGATCCCCGGGGGCAAAATGATGTACGCCATGGAGCTGATACTGACCGAGCGGATACTCGATCTGATGAAGAAGCGGGGACACCTGGAGGCCTGAGCCCGTCGCTTTGCGGCAGGGATCGGGTGCGCGCGCATTCCGCATCACGAACCCGGCGGCATTGCCATCGACGACCGCGCCCGGTTGAGCGAAACCGGCGTTGCCCGACCCCTCGCACAACCGCTGCGCCAGGACCGCCCGCGGCTCGTCTTGCGCAGCGGACCCGAGGCAGGAGGAACC
>JAHEIA010000510.1:752-2711 GCA_024639625.1 Chromatiales bacterium | reverse complement strand
GTTCGGCTCGACCCACCCGGACCTGTTTCGCGCCACCGGCATCGCCTATTTCGCGGCCGTTGCCCTCTCCGGGATCCCTGCCCATCAACGGGTTCCCGGCCTGCAGGCGCAGGCCCTTCTCATGGTGCTGACGGACAGCGCCGCGATCGTTCTACTGATGCACGCCAGCGGTGGGATACAGAGCGGCCTCGGGATACTGCTGGCCGCCTCGGTGGCCGGGGGCAGTCTGCTGACCGGTGGGCGGACGGGCCTGCTGTTCGCCGCGATCGCGGCGCTCGCGCTCCTGATCGAGCAAAGCTATACCCAGCTCTACGAACACTACGCGACCCCGGCCTATACCCAGGCCGGCTTTCTGGGATTGACGGTCTTCGCCATTGCCGTGCTCGGTCACGTCCTGGCGCAACGCGCGCGGCAAAGCGCCGAGCTGGCCAGCCGAAGAGAATTCGATCTGGAGAATCTCACCCAGCTCAACGACCACATCATCCGCCGCTCGCAGACCGGGGTCCTGGTGGTGGACGCGAACAACCGAATCCGCCATAGCAACCAGGCGGCGGCGCAACTGATCGGTCGACCCGATCTCGGCCAAGGGCAGTCGCTGCGCGGCGCCTCCCTCGACCTCGCCCGCCAACTGCTGCATTGGCGCCGGGCGCCGGACGAACCGATCGCGCCCTTCCCCGTAGCGGGCGGGGACCGCGAACTGCAGGCGAGCTTTACCCATCTGGGCGGCGGCGAGGGGGGGGGCATCCTGGTCTCTCTGCAGGACCATTCGGCCCAGGCGCTGCGCACCCAACAGGACAAGCTTTCCGCCCTGGGGCGCTTGACCGCCAGTATCGCCCACGAGATCCGCAACCCCTTGAGCGCGATCAGCCATGCCGGACAGTTGCTGGAAGAGTCGCCGGACCTGGCGCGCAGTGATCGCCGGCTGCTGCAAATCGTGCAGACCAACGCCAGCCGGGTGAACGAGATCATCGAGAACGTGCTGCAACTGTCGCGGCGCACCGAGGTGGCCCCCAGTCCTGTGCCGATACGCGAATGCCTCCAGGAATTCGCGGAAAATTTCGGCCTCGGGCACGACTGGGTGGAGACCCCGGTCCGGGTGCGCGTCGATCCCACGGATCTGATCATCGAGGTTGACAGAAGCCAGCTGTATCAAATATTAACCATACTCTGCGAGAATTCGGTTGCCCACAGCGGTCAGGAGCCGGAGAGCCTGGAGATCGAACTCACCGCGGGCGTCGACGAGGGCTCGGCGGCAAGCTACATCGAGGTGGCGGACAATGGAGGCGGGATCCCGCAGGAGGCGGTGGAGAGGCTCTTCGAGCCCTTCTTTACCACCAGCGGCCAAGGGACCGGGCTGGGCCTTTACATCGCGAAAGAATTGTCTGCGGTGAACCGCGCCAGGTTGGAGTACCGCCCACCTGCCCGGGGCGGCAGTTGTTTTCGTTTGCTGTTTCCCAGGATCGAGCCAGAGAGGACTTGAGAGCAATGAGCCAGCCGACGGCACTGGTAGTCGACGACGAACCGGACATCCGCGAGCTGCTGGAGCTCACGCTCGAGCGTATGCATGTCTCACCGCAGGGGGCGCCGGATCTCACCCAGGCCAAGGCCTTGCTCGCGCGCCGGGGCTTCGATCTCTGCCTGACCGACATGCGGCTGCCGGACGGCAGCGGCATCGACCTGGTACGCCACATCGCCGAGTCGTACCCGGAGACCCCGGTGGCGGTGATCACCGCACACGGCAACATGGAATCCGCGGTCGACGCCCTCAAGGCCGGCGCCTTCGACTTCGTGTCCAAGCCGGTGGATCTTGCGGTGCTGCGCAACCTGGTGACGACCGCCCTGCGCCTGCGCGGCGCGTCGTCCACTGCCGACTCGGGCCCCGGAGAGCTGCTGCTCGGGCACTCGCCGGCGATGGATCACCTTCGGCGCATGATCGGCAAGCTGGCGCGCAGCCAGGCG
>JAHEIA010000510.1:0-683 GCA_024639625.1 Chromatiales bacterium | reverse complement strand
CCACGGCCAGGGGCCGCGCTCGGAACAACCGTTCGTCGCGGTCAACTGCGGCGCCATACCCCAGGAGCTCATGGAGAGCGAGTTCTTCGGTCACAAGAAGGGCAGCTTCACCGGGGCGGTTGCGGACAAGAACGGCCTGTTTCAGGCCGCGGACGGCGGCACCCTGTTCCTCGACGAGGTCGCCGACCTGCCGCTGCACATGCAGGTCAAGCTGCTCCGGGCGATCCAGGAGAAGAGCGTGCGCCCGGTCGGCGCGCAGAAGGAACAACGCATGGACGTGCGCATCATCAGCGCCACCCACAAGGACCTCGCGGATCTGGTCGCCAAGGGCGAGTTCCGCCAGGACCTCTTCTACCGAATCAACGTCATCGAACTGCGCATCCCCCCCCTGCGGGAACGCCCGGGAGACATCGCGCTGCTCGCCGACCAGTTGCTGGCCCGCATCGCCGGGCGCACCGGACAGCCCAAGCACGAGCTCTCGCCGGAGGCCAATGCAGCGCTGAAAGACTACGCCTTTCCGGGCAACGTGCGGGAACTGGAGAATATCCTGGAACGCGCCACCACCCTGTGCGAAGGGAGCAGGATCCAGGCGGAGGACCTGCTGCTGCCCGCGGACGGCGCAGCCGGGAGTCTGGCGGGTGACGCCAAGCAACCGCTGGAGGAGTACCTAGGCGACGTGGAGA
>JAHEIA010000098.1:8377-8770 GCA_024639625.1 Chromatiales bacterium | reverse complement strand
CTTGATTGCTGTATAGCCGGTTACGGTCTACTGGACCAAGGCGTCGTCTGCATCGAGGAATTATCCGACTACCAGGCCGTCTTGTAACTTCGCGGAAAGCGCATATCATTCAGCAAACTCGGTTGCTGGCGCGCGAACGAGCCACAAGCTGACATCGTGGTGATTGGGCCGTGAGGCCGCCACAAAACTTGGAGTCCTGTCCCGGGCCCTCGATGAATGTTCTGGAATTGAAGGCAAGGATGCTTCTCTAGCGCTTCGCCTGTCAAAGGGAATCAGGACTGAGCGCGTGTCGAAACGCTTCGGCGTTGATCACCCGTTCCGGACACTCGCTCAGCTCTGGCTAATCAAGGAACTGCATGTACAATCGGATGGCTGGTGGTGGGCAGCATGCTA
>JAHEIA010000098.1:0-8367 GCA_024639625.1 Chromatiales bacterium | reverse complement strand
AACGCTTCGGCGTTGATCACCTGTTCCGGACACTCACTCTGGCTAATTAAAGTACTGGATGTACAATCGGATGGCTTGTGGTGGGCAGCATGCTACCGTCCCGATGGGTTCGCTATCCGGCTCAGCGCCGGGACAACGATCTTTTCGACAAACCGGGAAGACGCCGGCCGCTCACACGGATCGAGGCCGGTTTGTAACGCCAACCAAGGATAGATTTTTCGCTGATTTCCGACACTCAAATGAAAAATTACCCCATGGCGAATTTCACTTCAGAGAGGTGCAGTTAAGATGAAGACTTCACGAATAGTAGGGATGGGTGCTTTGCGCAGCCTTTCCACGGCGGTGTTGTCCCTGATGGTAGTGTTGGCGACATCGACCCGTGTGAACGCCGATGAGGAGGACGCCAAGCGGCTTCTCAAGGCCATGTCCGATTATTTGGCGGCGCAGCAGGCCATCTCATTTGCCTACGACGCCACCCTAGAGGTCGTTACCAAGGAGGACCAGAAACTTGCCCTGGCGAGCTCAGGCACGGTGGTTCTCAATCGGCCTGACAAGATCCACGCCACCCGTTCTGGCGGGTTCGCGGATGTGGAAATGTCCTTCGACGGGAAGACCCTGACCTTGCTCGGCAAAAACCTGAACATCTATGCGCAGGAAGACGTGCCCGGGACGATCGACCACCTGATCGACGAGCTGCGTGTCAAGCATAACCGGCCCTTGCCCGCGGCGGACTTGCTGTCGCCGAACTCCTATGAAGTGCTGATGCTCGATGTCGTCGACACAAAAGACCTTGGCAGCGGTGTCATCGGCGGTGTTGAATGCGATTACCTCGCTTTCCGTAAGAACGAAGTCGATTACCAGATATGGATTGCACAAGGGGAGCGTCCTTATCCCTGCCGATACGTCATCACCTCCAAGCTCATCGCCGGTGGACCGCAATACACCATTCAGATCAGGGACTGGAAGACCGGAGACGAGGTCGCAGCAACCGACTTCAGCTTCAAGAACCCGACAGATGCCAGGAAGGTGGATCTAAATAGTCTAGAGGACACGGATGAAATGCCGGGACATTTCGTGATAGGAGAGCCTAAATGAGCCTACCGAAGCGATTTGCTATCTTAGTGGTTTTCGGGATTATCGTGATGGCCGGATCTGAACTTGGCGAGCGGTTTTCAATCCCCGGCGTTCACAGTTTGATCCCGACTGCCGATGCACGGGTCGGGCGTCCCTTGACCCCGGTAAGCGTTGCCGGCGTTGGGCGACGCACGGTTCGACGCTGTGCGGTCGGCGTTTACAACTGTTAGGGCGAATCCGGATCGGGGAGCGCCGTGAGGCGCCCCGCTATCCGGGTTGCTGTTTCGGGAGGTCATCGCCCGGCGGGAACTGCCACAAGCCGGGGGCCGACGAACAATAGCAGCAATTCATGCAGATCACCGGGCTGGTGAACCGAATGATATGGCCGGTCCTGCCGGCGGCGAGAACGGGACCCCCGCCAGATCCTGGACGATTGAGTGTTGGAAACGACAGCGGCCACGGGTCTGGTTGCCGAATGGCGTTTGCCGAAGTTCGTCGGGCTCACGGCGATGACCTAGGTCGAGTTACGATATCCTCGTCCCTTGTTCAGGATGCTCTCTACTCGGTCTCTAAGTTGCTCGGCTTGAAGTGGTTTGGTGATGATTTCGGAAGCTTTTAGCTCGCGGTTTTTTTCCATTACTTCTTCTGCTGCATACGCCGTTAAAAACAACGATGGGATGGCGTATCGTTCACGTATTATCTTCGCCGCTTCGATGCCATTCATCCCTCCCCTGAGGTTGATATCGATTAGTGCAAGGTCGGGATGGTTCCGCGCCGCGTTTGCTATAGCCTCTTCGCCCCCCATCTCTACGCCGACAACCTGATAGCCTGCGTTCTCCAACAGAAGTTTCGTATATATCCCGGTAAGAATTTCGTCTTCGACGATCAAGATGCGAGCAGCACCCACGATCAACTTCCAGTGAAACGTATTTCGAAGCAGGTGCCATCATCTTGTGCGACAGTCATATCCGCTCCAAGTTGTCGAACGAGCGCAGTTACTATCAGCATCCCCGTCGTTTTGGCGTCTGCGATGGAAAATCTTTGTGGAAGGCCTATACCATCGTCGCAGACCGAGAGCTGGTATATTTTGTCTCCAATAGCTCGGAGTTTGATCACAATCTTTCCTTTTCTACCCCGAGGAAACGCGTACTTGAGGGCGTTAGAAAGCAGTTCGTGTACGATGAGGCCGCATGGGATCGCTTGATTGATATTGATATCGATATTCTCTAACTGCGCCTCGAATGCGACGCTATCGGGGCTTTCCAAATATGCATGAAACAGGTCCGCTGCAAGTTGCTGGATATAGTCCGTGAATGCAACGTGAGCGAAGTTCGAAGAGCGATAAAGGCCCTCATGTACCAACGCCATCGACTTGATTCTATTTTCCGTCTCCACAAAGGCGCCCAGAATAGCCGGATCGATTGCGTCTTGCATCTGTGATCTTTGGATCCCAATCAAGCTGGAAATCACCTGCATATTGTTCTTGACCCTGTGGTGGATCTCTTGGAGAAGAAGCTCTTTCTCTTCCAGCGAAGTGCGAATCTTTTCTTCAATCGCCAGCCGCTGTGTGACGTCGTGCCCGATCGCGAGTACGCCGATAACCTCCTGTGCCTGATCCTTTAACGTTTTCGAGTACCACTCTATAATTTTTTCCTGCCCATCTTTTGTTACTATCGAATTTATAACTCCTTCCGACGCTACGTCGTTTACTGCTCTGTGAAATATTTTGCGTATCCTCTCCCTATCGTATGCAGGCACGAACGTATCGAACCAGTCTTTGCCCCTTACCTCGTTCAACAAATAGTGTGAGATAGCCTCCATGTAGGGGTTGAACCGGACAATCCGGCCCGCGGTATCGAGTACCAGAACAATGGCCTGGGCCGTTTCGATGAGACGTTCTGCAAAATCTTTTTCCGCCTTTACCTCGGCTGTTCTTTCGTCAACCCGTTGCTCGAGATTTTCGTTGGCTGTTTGCAGATCGTGGACCAAAAGAATGTTGCCCAATGCCTCGGCGATCATGATTCCAATGATCTGAAACAATTTTACTTCGGTTTCTCGCCAGGTTCGTTCGTAGGAACATTGATGGATGCCGAACTGCCAGGGTTTCCCGATGCGGGGGAAGATCGCCATTGATAACTGGGATTTTACGTTAAAACTTCTTGTGTTCTCGGCGAGAGGCAATCCGCCGGGACCATAGACAACAGGTCCGCCGCTGTCGAGGGCAACCTGAAAGATCGCCGCAACATCGGGGGTCATGTCGATAGTAAGTCCCCTTGTATTGGCTCCGGGGAATTCAGCTACCGTTCGTTCTATGGGAACCTCCCAGGACGACGACAAGGGGTCGCACGGGAAGAGCAGCCAAGCGCGGTCGCAATGAAAGATCTCTAGAACTTTTCCGCATATTTCCCAGAGCAAATCCTCGGAATCACGCTCTTGCTTAATGGAATCGATAATGACTTGAACGCCGTTTAAGACGCTACAGTCATCATCTTTCTGTTTGCTTACAGGTTCCATTTGCTTTTCGACAGAGACCTCTGGGTCGGTACTCGATCGCTGCGAGCCGAGCCTGCATTATCGCCAAAGACGGATGCCGGGTAACCGGTTATTGCCCCTTTTGAGGATTGCGCGTCGCATCGTATCCCCGGCAAAATTGACTCAGCGTACGACGCACCCTCGGACGATGAAACCCAAGTTGGAGCCCATGGCCTGTCCCGTCCGGCCTCTGCCGCAGCCGCAGCCTTCGGGGGCCGGGGGGTTCGCTCTCCTTTCCCCCTGACCGTTCGCCTGGGAAAGTGGTACCCGGCGAGGTCGTGTATCCTGATTCACGGCCGCGCTCAAGGTCAGGTATCGATCGGCAAGGACTACGGCAGGCATTGAATCGATCGACAGGTGCCTCTTCCGTAGCCCGATCCGGACCGCCTCGGGGCGGGTCAAACGGAGTTTCAAGACCCGGATTCCCCGATCCCGGGGGGCTATGCTAACTCGCCAACCGGGCGCCGGAGAAGCTCCATCTTGGCACCGAGGCGGCGCGAGATCGTTTTGCAGTACGCCGCAGGGGGAGGAGGTCGGCAATGCCGAGAACGGTCGCTGATGACGGATCGCAAGGGCTCGTTCGCTGGGCCGCCGTTGGGAGTGGGCTCTTGCGACCGCCATAGCAGAAGACGTGCGCTAGGGGGTACATGCTTGCGCGGTACGGGAACCGGCGACACCATTCTCGGCATCTATTTGGCAAAGAGTAGGTGCTTAGTGCGCGTCTCCGGGTCCGCGGCGGCGGACCGACGGCTCCTCGGGGGGGGTAGATGCCCGGGCAGAATCGCTGCGGCCCGAGGACTAGGTTTGGAGAAACCGCCGCGGGAACAGTCTCGAGAACCGGCCGGTGCTACACAGGCGCCAGCGACCTCCTTTGCCCAGCAGGTGGGTTAGCTACTCGGACTGCCAGTCCCACAGTTTTTCGGTCCGCGTAGCGAGCACCTCCCTCTGGCTGTCGGTCAGCGATGCATGGAAGGCAACGATTTTTTCCACGATTCGGGGGGCATAACGTTTGACCAGTTTCTCCCGTTCCGATAGGAATGCGTAGACGGTTGCCTGATTCATGTCTGGCTTGCGCAATTCGGCAACCCAGGCGTTGATCAGCCGGTCCTGCTCCGAGCCCTGCCGGCCCGACCCCAAGGATAAAGTGTTCGGTTTTTCTGCCCGCAGATTGCAGGGAATCTAGGTGAGCATTTTCAAGTATCATCGGCTTTGGGCATCCGCGGTGCCGATCGGTGGGGCTGCCGGTATTTGGGCATGCAACACGATCTCCTTGGTTCTTTGGTCTATGTTGGCGCTACACTCGGGTGGCGGCCCGGGTCAGCGTGATCTATGGTTTCCGGAGACGCGCTGCCCCTGCGGTTGAAGATCACTCGTCGTAATACTGCACGCAGAATAACGAATAAAGGGGAGGATTGGTGTGGATGTAATCGAAACAGATATCGCGATCATCGGCGCAGGCGGAGCCGGTTTGCGCGCGGCGATCGCTGTCGCCGAGAGTGATCCGCAGCTCAAGGTTGCGCTGATCTCCAAGGTGTACCCCATGCGCAGCCATACCGTGGCAGCGGAAGGAGGCGCCGCGGGTGTCATCAAGCAGAACGATAGCCTCGGCTTTCACTTCCATGACACGGTGTCCGGTGGCGACTGGCTGTGCGATCAGGACGCGGTCGAGCTGTTTGTAAACCAGGCCCCGCTGGAGTTGACGCAGCTTGAGCACTGGGGCTGTCCCTGGAGCCGCGAGCCGGACGGGCACGTAGCGGTGCGCTCCTTCGGCGGAATGAAGATCGAACGCACCTGGTTCGCCGCGGACAAGAGCGGCTTCCACATCCTGCACACCCTGTTCCAGACCTCGCTCCAGTACCCATCCATCTCTCGCTTCGACGAGTATTACAGCACCGATCTGGTGGTGGAGGACGGCCGCTGTCAAGGGTTGGTGGCCATGGAGATGCGTACCGGTCTGCTGCGGATGTTTCGGGCCAAGGCGGTGATCATCGCCACCGGCGGAGCCGGTTGGATGTTTCCATTCACCACCAACGGGGCGATCAAGACCGCCGACGGCATGGCGATGGCGTATCGGGCGGGTGTTCCTTTGAAGGATATGGAATTCGTGCAATATCACCCTACCGGCCTCCCGGGCACCGGCATCCTGCTCACCGAAGGTTGCCGCGGCGAGGGGGGAATCCTGGTGAACAAGGACGGGTACCGGTACTTGCAGGACTACGAACTCGGTCCGCCCGACCCCTGGCCGCGCAAGAAAGCCATGGAGCTGGGGCCGCGCGATCGGCTGAGCCAGGCTTTCTGGCACGAACAACAGAAGGGGCGCACCGTAAGCACCCGCTGGGGAGAGGTGGTGCACCTGGATCTACGCCACCTTGGGGAGGCCAAGATCAACGAGCGCCTGCCCATGATCCGCGATCTGGCTACCAGCTATGTGGGGGCGGATCCGGTGCACGAGCTGGTGCCGGTGCGCCCGGTGGTGCACTACATGATGGGCGGCATCCACACCGACATCGATGCCGCTACTCCTGTTCCCGGGTTGTATGCGGCTGGCGAGTGCGCCTGTGTCAGTATCAACGGCGCCAACCGCCTGGGTTCGAATTCTCTTACCGAGTTGTTGGTGTTCGGGGGACGCGCGGGCCGCCACGCTGCCCAGTATGCCCGGGAGGCTCGCCCCTCGGTGGACGGCTCATTGCTGCTGAAGCGGGCGGAGACTGCCCGCAAGCGCGTCACCGATCTGTTCCTGCGCGAAGACCAGGGCAAGCGGATCGCGCTATTGCGCAAGGCGTTGAACGACGCCATGGAGGACGGCGCTGGGATCTACCGCAGCGAGGAGTCCCTGAAAAAGAGCTGCGACGAGCTTGCTGAGCTGCGCCGCTGTTACGGCCGGGTTCATCTGGAAGACAAGAGCAACGTATTCAACACGCATCTGATCTACACCCTGGAGGTGGGTTCCATGCTGGAAGCCGCCCACGCCATTGCGCATTCGGCGCTGCAGCGCAAGGAGTCGCGGGGATCGCATCAGCGTCTGGACTTTGCAAACCGGGACGACGAGCGATACCTCAAGCATTCGCTGGCCTATTACAACGCGGACGGCGATCCACGCATCGACTACCTGGACGTGACGATCACCAAGTCGCCTCCCGGGAAGCGGGTCTACGGGGGTGATGTATGACATACAGGACCATCGAGCTGGAGATCCTTCGCTATCAACCGGAAACCGATACCGAACCCCGTTTCCAGGAGTACTGTGTGCCCTGCGAAGAGGACTGGGTGGTGCTCGACGCGGTCAACTACGTCAAGGACCATCTGGACAGCACCCTTAGCTACCGCTGGTCCTGTCATATGGCCGTGTGCGGCAGCTGCGGAATGATGATCGACGGCGAGCCGAAGCTCGCCTGCAAGACCTTCGTGCGCGACCTTCCGGCGCGCAAGATCCGCATCGAGCCGCTCGCCAATTTCCCTATCGAGCGGGACCTGGTGGTTGGGATGGACGACTTCATGGAGAAGCTGCAGCGGGTCAAACCCTACATCATCCGCGACCAGCAACGTCCCCTGGCGGACGGGGAATATCTGCAGACGCCGGCGCAGCTGGCCAAATTCAAGCAATACACGCTGTGTATCAACTGCTGCTGTTGTTATGCCGCCTGTCCGGAGTATGCCTTGCGCAGCGAGTTTATCGGTCCGGCGGCCCTCGCTCTGGCGCACCGCTATAATCAGGACTCCCGCGACCACGGCGCTCGGGAGCGGGAAGATATCGTGGCCAGCGACGAAGGCATCTGGGACTGTTCCTTCGCTGACGCCTGTTCCCAGGTTTGTCCCAAGCACGTCGATCCGGCGGGTGCGATACAGCAGATGAAGGTTGGCGCCACGGTGAGCTGGTATCAGGAGCGCCTGGGGCTGCGGAAAAAAACGGGAGCGGAAAACAAATGAACCAACCCAGGCCTTATGTGAGAGAACCCTCCCGCACTACTTGGTATCTGACCCATCGGCGCTACATGCAACATATGGCGCAGGAACTTACCAGCGTCTTCATTGGGGCCTATGCCCTGCTCATGTTGTGGGGCCTGCGCGCGCTGGCCGCCGGCGAAGAGTCCTGGCAGACCTTTCTGGCAAGCCTGGGCAGCCCCCTGGCGCTGCTGCTCCAATGGCTGGTTTTGGCGGCCACCCTGTACCATACCGTGTCCTGGTTCGCGGTGACGCCTAAGGCCATGCCGGTTCAGCTCGGCGAGCGGTTCGTACCCGGTTTCCTGATTGCCGGCGCCCACTACCTGGCCTGGATTGTCGCATCCCTCATCATCCTGTACTTCGCGGGGGTCCTCTGACATGGCGCGTTCTAACAAACCCCTGGTATGGGGCCTTTTCGCCGCGGGCGGTACCCTGGCCGCCTTCCTGCTGCCTGCGCTGGTGTTCGTGCTTCTGCTGGCCGGTTACGGCCAGGCGCCGGCGGGCCTGGACTACGCGAGCATGCGCGCCTTCGCCGGCGCCTGGTTGGGCAAGCTGATGCTGTTCGTCGTCGTGGCGCTGTCACTATGGCATGCGGCCCACCGCCTGCGCGACGCACTGCATGGTCTTGGGCTGCGAGCGGACAAGGCGGTGGCGTCGGTGGCATACGGTGTTGCCGGGGTGGGTACTGTGCTGACCGTATACTACCTTCTGCAGATCTAACGAGCGGAGCGTCGCTGGGAGCGCATCCCTTGCGCCGGGGGCGAGTAGGGTGCCGCTGATTGGGCCTCTCCGGGCGACGATCGCAGGAGCCTAACCCAC
>JAHEIA010000509.1 GCA_024639625.1 Chromatiales bacterium | reverse complement strand
AGAAGAGCGCCACACGCTGGCGGTCACCTATCTGAGCGCGGCGCTCGAGCGTGAACCGGCGGCGAACCGCCTGCATTACCTGCTCGGCATGGCGTATCGCGGATTGGGGCAGGAGGAGGCGGCACGCGACCACCTGGCCGCCAGCGGCGCCATCGGCATCGAGCCGCCGGATCCCTGGATCGATGAGCTGCGCGAGTCCGTGCGTGGCGAAAGGTTGTATCTGCTGCGCGGAAAGCTCGCCTACAGCGTCGAGCGCTACGAGGAGGCCGCGGAGGCCTTCCGCCGAGCGGTCGCCGCGAACGAGAACAGCGCCCCGGCCCGGGTCAACCTGGGAACCACACTGGCTAAGCTGCAGCGCTACGGAGAGGCGATGGAACAGTATCGCGTGGCCTTGCTCATCGAGCCCGGCAATCTGACTGCCGCCTACAATCTCGGGGAGCTGCTGCTCTACGCAGGCGATCCGGCGCAGGCGATCCCCTATCTGGAAACCGTGGCGCAGGCGGCCTCCGGAGATGCGCAGGCCCACCTCGCACTGGCTCGAGCCTACAGCGGGCGGGGACGTATTGAGGAGGCCCTTAAGGAGTACCGAACGACGGTTCGGACGGACCCGAATGCGGTCGATGCCTGGATCGAGGGGGCCCAGTTGACCCTGGATCAGGGGCAGGATGCGGAGGCGCTGTCGGCGCTCGAACAGGCCCACGCCAGACTGCCGGGCGACCGCCGGATCGCGCATGCACTGGCTTGGGTGCTCGCCGCGGCGCCGGCGCGGGAACTGCGGGATGGTCCGCGGGCGCTGGAGCTCGCTCGAGCGGTTCAGCAGGCCGCGCCGACCCCGGCTCATACCGCCACTCTCGCCATGGCCTACGCAGAGAGCGGCGATTGCGCTCAGGCCGCCGAATGGCAGCAACGGGCGCTGGATGCCGCTACCGGACTGGAAGGCGTATCGGAGGCCTATACGGCCCGACTGCGGCGCATACTGCAGCACTACCGGGGACAGGCGGATTGCCGCGCCCCCTGACCGAAGCGACCCGATCGCCGATGCAAAATACCGATGCCGACACCTTGCGTCGCTTCGTTCGCGACGGACTGGGCTGCACCTGCCCCGATGCGGTCTTGCGCAGCATCGAGGTAGAGGCGAACCCGGCCGTATTCGCCGACCTGGGACCCGGTACGCAGCTGATCAAGGTGGGTGGCCGTCTCCTGGTGCTGGTGGTGCGGATGGCCGATGGGGGCGACCTGAGTCAGCGGCTCGCCGAGTGGTTTGCGCGCGGCAGGGCGTTGCGCGAGCGTGAGGGCTGGAACCGGTTCCGCTTGGTGGTGGCAGCGGCGGACCCCGCAGGCGCCGGCCCGATACTGACCAAGGCTTTTGATGATTTGGGATTGGACGATCGGTTGCACCTGCACGTGATCGCGGCGCGGGAGCTGCCCGATCTTTAACCGGCCCGCCGGGTCGAGCAGGCCTCATGGATCCGCCGGTTCGCGGGGTTCCCGGAAGAGGTGAACGTCGTGCTGCGGGAAGGGTATCTTGATGTTGTTCTTCTGCAGCGCCTCGTTGATCGCGGTGTGGAGATCGTGGGTTACCGGCATCCGTTGCTCCAGTTCGCGCACGAATACCCTGAGCACCAGGTTGAGGGCGCTGTCCCCGAATTGTTCGAAGTACAGGGTCGGCGCGGGATCCTCCATGACCAACGGGTTCTCTTGCACCGCCTGCAGGATGATATCGCGCACCCGATTGGTGTCGGTCCCATAGGCTACGCCGACGCGGATCACGAGCCGCGTCACCGGATCGGAAAGGGTCCAGTTGATGACCCGCTCCGTGATGAAGGACTTGTTGGGGACCACGAGTTCCTTGCGGTCCCAGTCGCGCACCGTGGTGGCCCGGATCTGCACCCGGCTGACCGTGCCGGTGACATCTCCCACCGTGATGGTGTCGCCGACGCGGATCGGGCGCTCGAACAGGATGATGAGACCGGAAATGAAATTCGCGAAGATTTCCTGCAGACCGAAGCCCAGACCCACGCTGAGGGCGGCTACCAGCCACTGGATCTGCGACCAGCGTAGCCCGAGGGCCTGGAACATGTAAATCAATCCCAAGCCCACGACAAAGTATTGGATCAGTGTCTTGACCGCATAGCGGCCGCCCTTGGTGATCGGCAAGCGTTGCAGCAGGGCGATTTCCAGAATACCCGGCAGGTTGCGTCCAGCGACCGCGACGACCACACCGATCACCGCGACCAGCATCAGATCGGCGAGGGTGAAGGGCTCGAGCGATTCGTGACCGGCCTCCACGACGGTGAAGTTCCACAGCGTGGTCTGGTCGAACACCCGCAGAGCGGGCAGCACATCGGCCCAGATCGCCCACAACCCGAGCACCAGCGCCCAACCGAACAGGGTGTGCACCAGGCGCCGGCTCTGCCCCATCATCTTGTCCAGGTCGAGCTGGGATTCCGCGAGTTCCTCTTGCCCGGGGACTTCGCCTTTGTGCACCGTGTCTTCTTGCGGCTCTTCGGCCTGTTGTGAAGCCTGCCGGCGCTCGAGGATCTGTGACAGCAGCAGACGCCGCTTCTCGACCAGGAACGCGCGCAAAATCAACGAGCGGAACAGGGCCAGGCCGAGCAGCAGGCGCAGACTGTCGCGAACGGCAAAGATCAGTTGGGTAGCGGAGTAGTGGTAGCCCAATCCGGAAAGCAGCGCCACGGCGATCGGTATGCCGACCGCAGGAACCCCCCA
>JAHEIA010000097.1 GCA_024639625.1 Chromatiales bacterium | reverse complement strand
CGTCGTCACCAACGAGAACGGGGACCCTGTGCTGCTCACGCAGGACGACATCGCGTCGGGTGCGTTACGCTTCGGCATTGTGAAACTGGTTCCTGGCCTCGACGGCGATGCCGACAGCTGGCAGAGCTACATCAATACGATCGAGAACGCCACGCCGGACGTGGGCCCGGGCGGCGCGCCGGTTCTCGCCTCCGCGATGCAAGCGACCGTCGAAACCCGCAGCAACGCGGGCACCCTCACCCGGAACGCGGACGGCAGCTACACCTACGTATTCAAGACGGACATCACCGATCCCTCCCAGACCATGGGGGTGACGTACGAACCGTCCCTCACGCATCGCGTAGTGATGCAGGTGGAATTCGAGGGGAGTGGGGGCAGTGAGCTCGTTTCGAACCCCTGGTTCGATTTCGTTCCGATTGGGATCAAGCCCACGATCACCAAACGGGTCACCCACAAGGACGCCTGCAACACCTGCCACCACCGCCTGGCCTTGCATGGCGGCGGGCGCATCGAGACGGAATACTGTGTGGCCTGCCACAATCCTGGCACTACGGATGCCAACAGTGGCAACAACCTCGATTTTGCCGTCATGACACACAAGATTCACATGGGGCAGGACCTCGAAAACCTGCCGTACACCATCTGGGGCTTCCGGGATTCCGAGCACGATTACTCGACCGTGGTGTACCCGCAGGATCACCGCAACTGCGTCAAGTGTCATACTTCCGAAGACCCGCTGACCCCGGACGGCGACAACTGGAAATTCCGTCCGAATATGGAGGCCTGCGGGTCCTGCCACGACGACGTTGATTTCGCCAACCACCCAGAGCCCGGCATCGTTCTGGAAGACAACTCCCTGTGTGGGGTCTGCCACGTGCCCTATAGCGGATCCCTCGATTTCGCGGTCGAAAACGCTCATGTCATCCCTGCCGAGGTGCTCGCGGAAGAGTTCCGTTACAACATCCTCGCCGTCGACCTGAACCCGCTGACCCGCGAGGTGGTCGTGGATTTCTCGGTAACCGATCCGACCAATTCCGACACCCCCTACGATATCCAGACCGATCCCGCGTTCACTGCTGGCGGCGGTGCGAGCCGGATGGCGATCCTGATTGGTTGGGACACCGTCGACCTGCAGAATACCGGAAGCGGCAGCGCCCCCGCGTTGCCAATCTCGATTGATCCCTTGTTCGGCGGGGCGACGGCGATCGCGGGAGGAGCCTTTCGGGTGTCCGCCGTGTTGCCTCCTCAGGCCACAGGGACGGGAGTGGTCGCGATCGAGGGCCACCCGGCGGTGGACGGAGTGCGTGTCCCGGTAACGAACGTTACGGAGAATTTTGCCATCGCTGGGGCGCTCACACCGCGCCGGCAGATCGTCTCGATCGAGAAGTGCAACGAATGCCACGGCAACCTCAGCCTGCATGGAAACAACCGGCAAGGTGCGGTGGACGTATGCGTGATCTGCCACAACGCGAATGCGACGGATATCGAAGTGCGGCCCGCTACCTTGGACGAGAACGACGATGGCGTGTTCGACGATTTCACCGCGGTTGGCGATGACGGCAAGCGCGAGGAGTCGATCCATTTCAAGACCATGGTCCACGCCATCCACGCCGGCGCAGCCGATGACCACGGGTTCCGCGAGAACGGCCTCGTAGTCTACGGTTTCCGCCGTAGTGTGCACCCGTACGGCCATGTGCGCTATCCGGGCATCCTGTCGAACTGCAACGCCTGCCATGTGGATGATACCTATAAGGTGAATGCGCCTGCGGGCAGCCTGGCGACGACTGTGGAGACCGCCTCCGCCGACTTGGACGGAATGCAAAACCTGATCGACGAGGCGCTTCACGATCCTGCCGACGACCTCAACGTCTCACCCGAAGCCGCTGCGTGCGAATCCTGCCACGATTCCGCCGATGCCATCGACCACATGGAGTTGGTTGGACGCGGTGTGTTCGATCGGACCCAGGACGAGATTACTACCTCGGTGTTCGAGGACTGCGGCGGCTGCCACGGCCCCTTCGAGTTCGTCGACGTGGGTGATGTGCACGAGATCCTGCCTTCTCCATTAGATTGAACAAGCGCGGTGAAGCTCCCGGGGGGGCCCGGGAGCCTATCCGCTCCGCCAGGGCTCCGACGGCGAAACACTTCAAAAAACGACAGGTATGGAAAAACCAATGATTAGAAGACTCGCTGTCGCGGCAGCCCTCTCAGGGATGGCACTGTGGGTGTGTTCGGTGGGCGCGGCGGACGAACCGCCCGTCTACGATGCCAAGGGCGCGGAGGGCTGCCTGAAGTGCCACGACAAGCCGCCGGACACCCTGATTCTGCAGACGCCCCATGCCATGCAGGCCGACTCCCGGACGCCGTTCGCTGACCACGCCTGTGAAACCTGCCACGGTCCGAGCCCGGAGCACCTCGTCAAACCCCCGGAGGGAGAACCGCGTGCGCCCACCGCGATGTCCTTCGTGCGAGGTTCGCGCAACACGGTAGCGGAACAAAACGCTGTCTGCCTCGAATGCCATAATGGTGACCACCAAATAAACTGGAAGGGGAGTGCTCACGACTTTGCCGATGTTGGCTGCGCGAGCTGCCACCATATACACGTGCGCAAGGACGAGGTGCTGGAGAAGCGCTATCAGGCCGAGGTCTGTTTCGAGTGCCACGCCGAACAGCGTGCACAGAGCCTGTTGCCCTCGCGGCATCCCATCCTGGAGGGCCTCACGGCTTGCAGCGATTGCCATAACTCCCATGGCGGTATCGTGCAGCCGCTGCTCACCGGCGCAACGATCAACGACACCTGCTACCCCTGCCACGCCGAGCTGCGCGGGCCCTTCCTGTGGGAGCATGCGCCGGCGCGGGAGGACTGCACGCTGTGTCATTTCTCCCACGGGTCCGTCAATCAAGGTTTGCTGAAGGTGCGTGCTCCCTTTCTGTGCCAGGAGTGCCACATGGCACCCTACCATTCCAGTAGCTTGTACGGCGGCGACCGGCTCGCCAACCCGACGCCCCAGCGCGAGCTCCTTGGACGGTCCTGCATGAACTGTCATTCCCAGGTGCATGGATCCAATCACCCATCCGGTGTACGCGCTCTACGGTGAGCAGAAGGGAGTAACCATGAAAACGCAAACAACCCTTTGTATCCTCGCCTTTTCGACCTTCAGCATGGTTGCTCCGGCCGTCCTGGCCCAAGATGCGCAGCAGGCCGAACCTGAATCTTCCCCACCCGCTGCCGAGGAGGAACCGGCCGGGGAGGGCGATTTCCTTCTTTCGGGGGAAGATGACTTCAGCCTGGCCTTGGAGCCCGCACCCAAGCCCGCACCCGTTTACCACAACTTCGTCGAGCTTGGCATAGGCTCGGTTGCAAACGACCTATCGCCATTCACGCCCTACAGTGGCCGCGAGTCCGACGGCGCTTTCGTGACGGGAGACTTCGGCTACTACAAGCGCGGGCCATGGGATGGGGACGACCTGTCCTATCTGGAAGCGGAAGGTGAGCGGCTCGGACTCAAATCGCGCAGCCTGCGCGGCACCGGCGGGGTGCAGGGTAAGTACAAGCTGAATCTGCACTATGACCAGCTACCCTACTATCAGTATCGCAGCCTCACGCCCTACGAGGGCGTCGGCTCGAAGAACCTGCAGCTGCCGTCCAACTGGGAGAGTAACCCGATCGACCGTTTCAACACTGCGACACAAAATCTGCCCGAACTTTCTGCGAGTATGCGCGGGGTCAACATCAAGACCGAGCGTACACGCTTTGGCGGAGGTGTTGTATGGAACATCAATCAGCGTTGGACTGCCAAATTCAATGGCCAGCGGGAAAAAAAGGAGGGCAAAAAGCCCCTTGGCATCGCTTGGGGTACCAGCGGACAGAATGCCGCGGCGGTAATCGTTCCCGAGCCTATCGACTACCAGACCGACATCTGGGGCGCGGAGGTGGGGTACCGGACGAAGAAGCTCCAATTCAACCTGGGCTACCAGTTATCCCAGTTCGAAAATAACAAGGACACCCTGAGCGTGGAGAACCCGTTCACCTATGCGGGATGGAACCCTGCCGCCCGTTTCCCCACCGGCATAGCGGAGGCACAGCTGGCCCCCGACAACAAGGCACACAGCTTTAACCTCGCAGCCGGTTACAACGTCTCTGATTCCACCCGGCTTACGGGCAATCTGGTCTACTCTCGGTACCTCCAGGACCAGAAGTTTCTTCCCTACACCAGCAACCCGCAGTTGACGGTGCAGGAGGGCGTGCCGCGCAACTCCCTCGACGGGGAAATCTCCAACACGATCGGCAACATCGAATTGGTCACGCGCCCCGTGAAGGCGGTGGAAGTAAAGGCGCGGTACCGCTACACCGACCGGGATAACGATACTCCGCGAGATCAATACATCTATGTCCGGGGCGATGCAGAGAATCAGCAGATCGGCGGCACCGAGCCGAACTATCGGACCAATACGCCCTATAGCTACCGGGAGCACCTCTTGGGGGCGGACGTGGCCTACCGATGGCGCCCGGGCACCAAGTTCACCGTGGGGTACGATTACCGAAAAACCGACCGGGATTACCAGGAAAATTCGAAAACCACTGAGCAGACCGGCCGCATCGACGTGCGGCATCGCTTCACGAAGAAATTGTCCGCCACAGCGGAGTACGCCCACGTCTGGCGCGACGGGTCGAGCTATAGCAACACGGACCTGCTAGAGGATACCTACACCCAGACCTACATCGATAGCCTGGGGGACACCCCCTTCATCAACCATCCGTTGACGCGCGCCTATTATCTGGCGGACATGACGGGAAACAACGCAGCCCTCCGCTTTACCTATATGCCCATGACGGCCCTGACATTTGGGGTTCGAGGCACCTACCTGCAGCAAGACTATGATGACACCACGGTTGGCCTGAAGGACGTCAAGGGGTGGGGAGCGAACTTCGACGCCACTTATGCGCTGGACACGGATCTTTCATTGACCGGTTACTATTCCTATAATCGGCGCAAGTCGGACCAGGGAGGATGGTCGTTCCAGAGCGGCCGCAACGAGCTCGAGCAGATCAACGATCCTGCGCGCAGCTGGGAGACGAACATCGACGATCAGGTCAACACTGTCGGAGTGGGCCTCAACTGGCGAATCTACAAGGGCTTGAAGCTATCGGCCGACTACAGTTATACGGATGCCTCGACCAGCACCGACACCTCGTCGGGCGGGGCCTTGGAAGCGGGCGATTTTCCGGACGTCAAGACACGCATTCATCGCTTGCAATCGGACCTGGGCTACGATCTTTCGGATCAGCTGACGCTCGGGCTCAGCTATGTCTACGAGGATTACAACGGCTCGGACTGGCAGACGGACGGCGTCACCGCGGATACCATCGGCCGCGTGCTGTCCCTCGAAGAGCCGGATTCGGATTACGACAACCACGCAGTTGTGGTGTGGACCCGCTTTAAGTTCTGAGGGGCGTTCACCGTGTGTCGGATCGCTTGATTGATTGAAATAGTATTGTCGCGGAAATAGATCGTCCCGGGGCGGTGCATCCTCGGACGATGGTTTCGCGGTATACGACAACCACTGGAGGAGTGAGATGACGAGAACCTCTTTCCACACTCTTGGCGCCGGCCTCGGGCTGGCGCTGGTGACACTGGCCCCACTCTCTGCTCAGGCGATCGACTGGTCGTCGGTGCCCGTCAGTAAGAAGATGGTTTTGCTCTACCCGGCCCAGACCTCCTTCGAGTGGTCACTGACGCCGAAAGATCACAGCGCCGCGCAGAAATTCAAGGAAGGCAAGAACTGTCAGGCCTGCCACATCGACGAGGAGGAAAAGTACGGCGTTCCCCTCGCTTCCGGTCTGCGCTGGGAACCGACCCCGATACCGGGCAAGCGCGGCGCGGTTCCCCTGCAGCTCCAGTTCGCCCACGACGACAAGAACTTCTACGTGCGGGCCCAGTGGAAAGATTCCGGACCCAGCGACAATCCGAAGATGGACGAGGAGTTCCCGGTCAAGTTGTCGCTGCTCATCGACGACGGAACGGTCTCTTATTTCACCCGCGCCGGCTGCTGGGCAGTGTGCCACGATGACCAGACGGGAATGGCCAGCGCGAAAGACGCCGAACGCGAAAAATATCTCGCGCACTCGCGAACCAAGATCCGGCGCAGCGGCGGCGGCGACAACCTCAAGTCGCAGGCAGATCTCGACAAAATGCTGAGCGAAGATCAGTACCTCGAGCTTTGGCAGGCTCGTCTCAAGCCGGGAGAACCCCCGGTCGTGGTCGACGGCTACATCCTCGAGGAGCGGCACGAGAATCCGCAGCCGGCCGTCAGCGCAGAATCGACGTTCGAGAACGGGACCTGGACTGCGGTGATGAGCCGGCCTCTGACGGGCGCGGGTCCGCACCACAAGGATATTGTCCCGGGCAAGACCTACACGATAGGCCTTTCGCTTCACGAGGACTTTGCCGGTGGTCGCTTCCACCAGGTCTCCTGGGAGTTCTCTCTGGCGCTCGATGGCGGTCAAGCCGACTTCGTTGCCGACAAACATTGATCAGGAGGTTGCCCAAGCATGTCGTCCCTGTTACGTCTTCTGATATTCGCCATTGTCTTCGCGGGCCTGATGGGCACGGCCAGCGCGGCCGACGATCCGGCGGAAGGGGAGCAGGCCGAGGCCCAGGACGAGGGGGGTGGCTTCGACGACGACGCCTTCGGGGACGATATGTTCTCCCTCGAACCGGTCGACCCGGACCTGCCGGAGAAGATCAAAAAATGGAATGCAGAATGTTATGGCTGCCACAGCAAGGAGGGTCTGAAGAATCCTCCCCGCGACGACTTGGACATGTCGAAGCTGGCTGGTCTGCTGGTGCGGTCGAACGGCTTCGACGAAGGTGTGCACACCGGTATGGCCTGCAAGGAGTGCCATGCAGAGGGTTACGTAGATTACCCTCACGGCCAGAAGCAGAGGAAGGTGATCAAGCCGTGCTTGGAATGCCATCGCCAGAGGGGTGGAGAGATCGAAAAGGAATTCGAGGAAAGTGTACATTATAAAAAACACGGCAACCAATTCACCTGCATCTCCTGTCATGAGGCGCATTACATGCAGGTTGCCGAAAAGATCAAGCTGCCCCGGAAGATCGCCCTACAAGACAACGGCTTTTGCCAGCGTTGCCACGAGTCGGAGCTGCGTTTCGCTGAGTTTACCGAAGAGCGCGAACTGCCAAACCTGAACCAGGTGCATGACTGGCTGCCCAACCCTGACCTGCACTGGGGCGCCCTGCGCTGTGTAGATTGTCACTCTCCCGTAACGCGTGTCAGCATCTCCCATGAGGTCCTGCCCAAGGAGAAGGCGGAGAAGGCGTGCGACTCCTGCCATAGCAAGGATTCAGCGCTGCGTACTCGCCTGTACCGCTACGCGGTGGAGCAGGACCGCCTGTCCAAGGTAGGCTTTCTCAACACCTTCCTGCTGACAGACGCCTACGTTGTAGGGGCTACCCGTAACGAGTTTCTTGATAGGGCGAGCTTGTGGATCGTGGCCGCGGTACTCGCCGGCCTCGCGCTGCATGCCTTGCTGCGTGTTTTGTCGAGCGCACTGCGCCGGAGGAAGCACAATGTCTGAACGCATCTTCCTGTTGCCCTTGTGGCTGCGGATCTGGCACTGGCTCAACGCGCTGTTGATCATCGCCCTCATCATATCCGGGATCAGTCTTCACTTCGCTGATCCGGAGGTCGCTATGTTCCTGGGCTTTGACCTGGCGCGTGACGTCCATACCGTGGCCGGCGTTGCGCTCTGCGCCCTCTACATCTACTTTGTCATCGCGAACATCTTCTCTGGCAACTGGTGGCAATATGTGCCCAAGCCGGGAAATTTTCTGAAGAATGTTTGGATAATGACCCGTTACTATCTGTGGGATGTCTTCAAGGGTCGCCCGCATCCCTTCCCACCAACCCCGGAGAACAACTTTAACGCCCTGCAGCAGATCATCTATTGGATGGTGATGTACCTGTTGATGCCGGCCCTGCTCATCACTGGTGTCATGTTCATGTGGCCGGAGTTCGCTCCCGACCGGATTATGGGCGTAGACGGGCTGCTTCCGATCGCCATGGCGCACTATATTCTCGGCTTCCTGCTTATGCTGTTCATGCTGGGACACATCTACCTGGGGACGCTCGGGGCCACCACCACCAGCCTGTTCAAGATGATGATCACGGGTTGGCACGAGCACTGACGGAGCTAGGCGAATCCACTCCGGATTTGCCTCCGCCTGCATGCCGATGTGCCTGAATCGTCGGCACCAAAGACGGGTGCGCGCCGCTGATGGTTCGCGTATGGGTTGAGGAACCAGGAAGCCCACTACCGGGATTGGTGAAAAATGGCTCTGGCGCCGCCCTTCATGTCGATACTTGCGGGCGTCGAACCGGCGGGTTTCTTAACCATCGGGTATGGAACTGCTGCGGGGGGCGGGCTACTGCCGGCGCCCCGAAGTACCTGCTTCGCAGCAGAGTGTGGGTGTGGGGGTCGCATAACCGGGATCAGTGCCTTTCCCAAAGCAGATGCCATGTGGACGCCCATTCTGTTACCAGTCGCAATGCCAGCGGAATTGAATCCGTGAACCTAGGAACGGCAGTTCGACGGGGCGTAGTACCCGTTCGCGGGGTGAAAGGCAACGACTCCATGGATGTGGCAGGTAGAGCCGGGTGGGGAACGGCCGCCGAGCTAACGCACCATCAGTTGGCGCTTCAGGCGACGCAGGGAGCGGTTGCCGAGACGCGACGACGCGAACGACCCCGGGGACGGTGGAGGTAGACTGCGTCTGGAAGCGGCAGTCGAAAAGTGATTCTATTCCCAGGA
>JAHEIA010000508.1 GCA_024639625.1 Chromatiales bacterium | reverse complement strand
CGCCGGCCGGGCGCTCTACTCAGGCCGCGAATCGACTGCATTACGGCACTCAGCGGCTACCAAGAACCGGAAGCAACCACACATGAGCATATTCGACAAATTCCAGCATCTCGCCGCGGCGCGTGACGAGCTCCTCGCCACCGGGATCATGCCGCTCGGCGCGGTGACGGAACGGCTCTTCTCCGCTACCGAAGGCGTGGTCGACGGACAGCGGGTGGTACTGGCGGGCACCAACAACTACCTTGGACTGACCTTCGATCCGGAATGCGTGCAGGCCGCGCAACGGGCACTGCAGGAACAGGGTACCGGAACGACCGGTTCGCGCATGGCGAATGGGAGCTACGCGGGTCACATCGCCCTGGAGCGGGAGCTCGCCGACTTCTTCGGCACACCCTCGGCGATCGTCTTTTCCACCGGATTCCTCGCCACCATGGGCATGATGAGCACCCTGGCCGGTCAAGGCGACACGATCCTGCTGGACGCGGATTGCCACGCCAGCATCTACGAAGGAACGCGGCTGAGCGGCGCGGATGTGGTGCGCTTCCGCCACAACGATCCGCGCGACCTCGACCGGCGCTTGCGCCGCCTCAGCGGCGGCACCGGCAGTACCCTGATCGTGACCGAGGGCATCTACAGCATGTTGGGCGATCAAGCCCCATTGCGTGAGATCGTCGCCGTCAAGCGGGAACACGGCGCCTATCTGATGGTGGACGAGGCCCATTCCATGGGAGTCCTGGGCGCAACCGGGCGCGGCTTGGCGGAAGAGCTGGGGGTAGAGGAAGAGATAGACTTCACGGTCGGAACCTTCAGCAAGAGCCTGGGTTCCGTCGGTGGCTACTGCACGAGCAAACACCCGCAGCTCGAGTTGACCCGCTACGCCAACCGATCGTATATCTTCACCGCCTCGCTAGCGCCGTCGGTAATCGCTTCGACGCGCGTCGCGCTAGGAATTTTGCGCAGCCGCCACGAACTGCGGGCGCAATTATGGCAGAACGTGGAATGGCTGTACCGGGCACTCGAGCGCCAAGGCTACAAACTCGGCCCTCACCCGAGCCCGGTGGTCGCGGTGGAGGTCGAAGACCGGGGTCAGGCGCTCCAGTGGTGGAAGAGCCTAATGGATCAGGGCGTGTACGTGAACCTGGTCCTTCCGCCGGCAACCCCCACCGGCGCCTGTCTACTGCGCTGCAGTCTAAGCGCCGCCCACACCCCGGAGCAGGTGGAGCAGATCGTGTCCGCCTTCGCGTCGCTTGCGACCCCCGACGAAGCGAACCGGCTTGAGAGCCATTGATCTGCCCCACGACCGACGAGACCAGTAGCGGGCGCCCGGCGCATGCAGTGAGGGAGCCCGCTGAGCGGGTGACTCATCTGCGGCTTCGGCCCGATGTACGGATCGGGAGATAACCCCTAGGAGGGTTCACGATGCGCTTCATGCTTCACATCTTTCGCACCTATCCGTCGCGAACCTTGATCACCCTCAGCGCCCTGCTGATCGCGGGCGTGGTGCAGGGGGTCAGTCTTTCGGCCCTGTTGCCGGTGCTCAGCGTGGCGATGACCGAGGGTGGCGCGTCCCAGGCCGACAGCGGAAACCTGCTCGTCGACCTGTTGCGCAGTGCCGGCATCCCACCCTCGCTCGGCGTGCTCCTGAGTGTCATCGTGATCGGCATGTCCCTGAAGAGCATCCTGGTTCTGTTCGCCAATCGACATGTGGGGTACACGGTAGCCCAGATTGCAACCGACCTGCGCCTGAATCTTCTAAGGGCCCTGCTGGACGCCCGCTGGGACTATTATCTGCACCAGCCGATCGGGGTGCTGGCGAATGCCATGGCAACCGAGCCGGCCCGCGGTTCTTCCGCCTATCTGAGCGGCGCACGCACCGTTGCGCTGTCGTTCGAGGCAATCGTGTACACCACGGTGGCTGTGCTCGTCTCCTGGCAGGCCACCCTGAGCGCGCTTGCCGCAGGCGCTTTGGTCATCGCCGGGTTCGGTTTCCTGGTCCGCATCGCGCGCCGCGCCGGCAACCGCCAGACCGGACTGCTGGTCTCCCTGATGAGCCGTCTGACCGACATGCTGCAATCGGTAAAGGCGCTAAAATCGATGGGGCTGACCGGTCGCGCCAATACGGTGCTCGAATCGGAGACCGGCCGCCTCAACAAGGCTCTGCGGCGGCAGGTGTTTTCCAATGAGGCACTCACTGCCTTATACGAACCGGTGATCGTTGCCCTGCTGGCGATCGGGCTGTTCGTCGCCGTCAGCTACCTGGAGATCCCGCTCGCCAACGTGATGGTCCTCATGCTGCTTCTCGTGCGCGCGCTCGGATCGCTGGGCAGAGTGCAGCGCAACTACCAACGTATGGTAGCCAACGAAAGCGCCTACTGGTCGATTGCAGGGACCATTCGCAGCGCGGAGGCGGCACACGAAGCAGCCGGCACTGGCCAACCACCTCGCTTCGAGGAACAGATCTCGCTGCAACGGATCGATTTCGCTTTCGGCGAGAACAAGGTTCTGCGCGGTCTTTCACTGACCCTTCCTTCAGGGTCCTTTACGACTCTGATCGGCCCTTCCGGTTCGGGCAAGACGACGGTCCTCGACCTGATCACGGGTCTGCTCAAGCCGGATCGGGGTGACGTCCTGCTGGACGGCATCTCCCTGCAACAATGCAACCTACTGCACTGGCGGCGGATGATTGGTTATGTTCCCCAGGAGACCCTGCTGTTGCATGACACGGTATTGCAC
>JAHEIA010000096.1 GCA_024639625.1 Chromatiales bacterium | reverse complement strand
CACGAACAGAGGGGGCAGACCATCGTCCTGGCGAGTCCGGAACTGGATCTGCCGCCCGAACTGAGTCACCACGCGGCGCAGTTCGATCTGTCGTTGCCCGATCAAGCGGCCCTGGAGCAGCTGATAACGGACGAGGCCCGCACCTGGACGGAAAGAAACCCGGGGCGGCGCGTACAGGCCCGCTCCCAGGCCTTGAAGTCACTGACCCGAAACCTAGTCGGCCTCACACTGGCCGATGCTCGCCGTCTGGTGCGCACCGCCATTGCCGACGACGGGGCCATCACCGACGATGACGTACAAAGGTTGGTCAAGGCCAAATACCAGCTGCTCGACCAAGGCGGGGTACTCTCGTTCGAACTGGACACTGTGGCGATGGCGGACGTGGCGGGACTGGACAACCTGAAAGACTGGCTGGAACGCCGCCGGGAGATCTTTCTCTCGCCGGACCCGCCGCCAGGCCTCGACTCACCGAAGGGGGTGCTCTTGCTGGGGGTGCAGGGATCAGGCAAGAGCCTGGCCGCCAAGGCGGTGGCCGGGGCCTGGGGCGTTCCCTTGTTGCGCCTCGATTTCGCCACCTTGTACAACAAGTACTATGGGGAGACCGAACGCAATCTGCGTGAATCCTTGAAGACCGCCGGGATGATGGCCCCCTGCGTGCTGTGGATCGACGAGATCGAGAAGGGGCTGGCGGCCGACGAGGACGGTGGACCTTCGCGCCGCATCCTCGGCACCCTTCTGACCTGGATGGCGGAACGCAAAGACAAGGTGTTTTTCGTGGCCACCGCCAACGACATCGCGGCCCTGCCTCCCGAGCTGCTGCGCAAAGGACGTTTCGACGAGATCTTTTTCGTCGACCTGCCCGGCTCCGCGGTCCGTTCAGTGATCTTCGGAATCCACATGAAAAAACGCGGCCAGGACCCGGCCATATTTGACTTGGACGCGTTAGCAGAGGCCTCGCAGGGTTTCTCCGGGGCCGAGATCGAGCAAGCCGTGGTGTCCGGTCTCTACACCGCCCATGCCAAGAAGGAGGATCTGAGCATGGAACATCTGCGCCATGAGTTGGAGAGCACGCGCCCCCTGTCGGTGCTGATGGCGGAAGACATTGCTAACTTACGCGCTTGGGCGGCGCAGCGCACGGTGCCCGCATAGCCAACGGTGAGAGGAAGCCGCAATACCGGACAGCGGATTGACAGTCCCGGCGAATCTATGTACAGTGCCCCTCTTTTTTACGCTGCCAGTTTCCCAGGAGAGCCCAGTTGGCCAATTCACGTCAAGCCGAGAAGCGTGCGCGCCAGGCGGAAAAACACCGCAAGCACAATCAGCACCTGCGCAGCACGCTGCGTACCCAGATCAAGAAGGTACTGCAGGCCATTAGCGGTGGTGACAAGGAAAAGGCGCAGGCGGCCTTCGCCGAGGGCGTGCCTGTGATCGACCGCGTTGCCGATAAAGGCCTGATCCATAAGAACAAGGCGGCACGGCACAAGAGCCGCCTCAATGCGCATATCAAATCCATGTAGTGCCGCCTGCCCGCGGCATCAGGAAAACCGGCCCCAAGGCCGGTTTTTTTCTGCCTAAATCAGAACCAGATTGTCCCGATGGATGAGTTCCTCGGTGTCGATGTAACCGAGGATCTGTTCGATGTTACGGCTCGGTTGGCCCATGATCAGCTCGGTCTCCCGAGCATTGTAGTTCACCAGGCCGCGCGCAATCTCGCGCCCGTACTCGTCGACGCAAGACACTACGTCGCCGCGGGCAAACCGCCCGTCCACCGCTTTTACCCCCACCGCGAGCAGGCTGCTTCCCGCCTCGCGCAATACACGCACGGCGCCGGCATCCAGGGTCAGGCGTCCTGAAATCTGCAAGTGCCCCGCCAGCCAACGCTTGCGCGCCGCCTGGCGTCCCTGCGCCGGCACCAGCAAGCTGCCCAGCGCCTCACCTCCACCGAGCCGCTGCAACACGTTCTCTGCGTGCCCGGCGGCGATCACGGTGGCGGTGCCCGCCCGGGCCGCGAGCCGTGCCGCCCGCACCTTGGTCACCATACCCCCGCTGCCGAGTCCGCTGCCGCTGGCGCCCGCGACCCGATCCAGTTCCGGCTCGTCCACCCGAGTCTCGCGAATCAGCTTCGCTTGGGGATTCCGGCGCGGGTCGCCGTCGAACAGGCCGTCCTGGTCGGTCAGCAGGATCAACAGATCCGCCTCCACCAGATTGGAGACCAGGGCAGCGAGGGTATCGTTGTCGCCGAAACGCAGCTCGTCGGTGGCCACGGTGTCGTTTTCGTTCACCACCGGCACCACGCCGAGCATCAACAGCGTACGCAGGGTGCTGCGCGCGTTCAGATAGCGCTCGCGGTCCGCAAGATCTTCCCGCGTAAGCAGGACCTGGGCGGTATGCAGGCCGTGCGTCTGGAAGCAGGCCTCATAGGCCCGCACCAGACCCATCTGACCGATCGCCGCCGCGGCTTGAAGCCCATGCAGGGTGCGCGGTCGTTCCGCCCAGCCCATCCGGCTCATGCCTTCGGCCACCGCCCCGGAGGAAACCAGAATCACCTCCCCGCCGGCCTGGATACGCTGCGCAATCTGTTCGACCCAGGACGCGAGTGCACCGCGATCGAGGCCCTTGCCGTTCGCGGTGAGCAGCGCGCTGCCGATCTTCACCACCCAGCGTTTGCTCCGACTCACCCCATTGCGTGCACCCATGTCCAGACCTATGCGTCCGCTAGTGGATTCCACGGCGCTTCCTCGCCGGCCTCCGGCGTATCCTCTGCACGATCGTGCTTCACCGGCTCGAGCTCCTCGAGCCGGCGCATCAGCGCCTGCGTCAACTCCCTGGTCCCCTCGCCGGTCAGTGCCGAAATCGCATAGCAGGATCCGCGCCAGTCAAGCGCGCGCAGCAGATGCTCGCGGCGCCGCTCGAACGCATCTGCGGACAGCAGATCCTTCTTGTTCAACACCAGCCAGCGCTCGCGCCCGTCGAGGCCGCGACCAAACTTCTCCAGTTCGCGGACCACCTTACATGCTTCATCGGCCGGATCCACTGCCTCGTCCATCGGCGCGATATCGACCAGATGCAGCAGCAGCCGGGTCCGCGCCAGGTGCTTGAGGAACTGCACCCCCAGGCCCGCCCCTTCGGCTGCCCCCTCGATGACACCCGGAATATCGGCGACGACGAAACTGCGTTCCGAATTGACCCGCACGACTCCCAGGATCGGATAGAGGGTGGTGAAAGGGTAGTCGGCAACCTTGGGGTGGGCGCTGGAGATCCGGCCGATCAGGCTCGACTTGCCCGCGTTCGGCATGCCGAGCAAGCCGACGTCCGCCAGGACCATGAGCTCCAGCTGCAGTTGGCGCTGCTCGCCCGCGGTGCCGGAGGTAAACTGGCGTGGGGTGCGGTTGGTGCTGCTCTTGAAGCGGTCATTGCCGAGGCCGTGCACCCCTCCCTTGGCGACCAGCAGTTCCTGGCCTCCCTCGAGCAGGTCACCGAGCGACTCGCCCGTATCCAGGTCCGCTACCTTGGTCCCCAAAGGAACGCGAACCCGGAGGTCCCGACCGCTGCGTCCGGTGCGCTTGCGTCCCATGCCGTCGTGACCGCGTTCGGCACGGAAGGTCCGACGCACACGAAAATCCACCAAGGTGTTGAGACCTGCGTCGGCGACTAGATAGATACTCCCGCCGTCGCCACCGTCACCGCCGTCCGGCCCTCCCCGGGGGATGAACTTCTCCCGGCGGAAGCTGACGCACCCGTTTCCCCCGTCTCCCGCCTGGACGCGGATGATCGCCTGGTCGACGAACTTCATGACTCAATCCGGATCGATCGCACCGTGGTTGCCAAACGAAAAGGGCCCCGTCCTTGGACGAGGCCCGCTACAACTCGCAGAGCCAGCCTATTCAGCCAGGGACGACACTCACATACTTGCGCTTCTCGGGGCCCTTCACCTCGAACACCACCTTGCCGTCCGCTTTGGCGAACAGCGTGTGGTCGCGCCCGCAGCCAACGTTCACTCCGCTACGAAAGCGGGTGCCGCGCTGACGCACGATAATCGATCCGGCGCTGACCTCCTGTCCACCGAACGCCTTCACGCCGAGGCGTTTGGACTCGGAATCGCGCCCGTTGCGAGAACTACCACCTGCCTTTTTGTGTGCCATATCGATTGTCCTCGCTTAACCGGCGTTGATCCCCGTGATCTCCAGCTCAGTGTACCACTGACGGTGACCCTGGTGCTTCAAGTGATGATTGCGGCGCTTGAACTTGATGATCTTGACCTTCTTGCCACGCCCGTGCGCCTTGACCGTGGCAGTGACCTTGCCGCCTGCGACGTAGGGAGCGCCGATCTTGACCTGGTCGCCGTTCGAGATCAGGAGCACCTTATCCAGCTCCACCGTAGCGCCTTCTTCCGCGGAAAGCTTCTCCACCTTCAGCACATCGCCTTCGGCGACCCGGTGTTGCTTACCCCCACTTTGAATCACTGCATGCATAGCAATTCCCCGAAAACTATATTCGATCGCGGCAACGTCTTGGAAAAATTGCCGAAGTAAAGAGCCGGGATTCTACCTGCCGCGGGCAGTGCGGTCAATCGCGCCGAATCGAGTTCCGCCCTGTGGCCGAACCCCGCGGACGGCGGGCACACCCCGGCAAATCCTTGACACTGCTCGGCCGCGCTCCGTAGGATGCGCGGGTTCTCGGGAAAACTATCAGCAATACATGGAACTATCGGCCATACGCGAACTGGTTGCCACGGACATGCAGGCGGTCAACGACCTGATCCTGCGGCGTCTGCGATCCGATGTCGTTTTGATCAATCAGATCGGCAACTACATCGTCAACAGCGGTGGCAAACGACTGCGGCCGATGGTCGTCCTTCTGGCCGCCCGAGCAGCCGGCTACCAGGGGAACCGTCACGTCGATCTGGCGGCCATCATTGAGTTTATCCATACCGCCACCCTGCTGCACGACGATGTCGTCGACGGCTCGGAACTGCGGCGCAGCCAGGATACGGCCAACGCGGTGTGGGGCAACTCCGCCAGCGTTCTGGTGGGTGATTTCCTCTACTCCCGATCGTTCGAGATGATGGTAGAAGTGGACGACATGCGGATCATGGACGTGCTATCGCACGCCACCAACCGCATCGCCGAAGGCGAAGTGTTGCAACTGCTGAACTGCAATAATCCAGATGTTACCGAGGAACAGTACTTAGAAGTGATCCGTCGTAAGACCGCCACCCTGTTCGAGGCCGGATCCCGTCTCGCAGCAGTGTTGACCAGGAACAGCAGCGAAGCGGAAGAATCGCTGGCCGCCTATGGCCTGCATCTGGGAATCGCATTCCAATTGGTGGACGACGCGCTGGACTACAGTTCCAGCAACGAACAACTTGGCAAGAACATCGGCGACGACCTGGCGGAGGGGAAACCAACGCTACCCATCATTCAGGCGCTGAAAACCGGTGATGCCGCCCAGGTGAAGGCGCTGCGCAGAGCCGTGGAGGGCGGCGGCAGAGGGGATATCGACCGAGTGGTCGCCGCGATTGCAAGCACGAACGCGATCGATTACACTGCCGCGCTTGCACGGAAGCAGGCGGAAGAGGCAAAGCGGGCCCTCAATGGGTTCCCGGCCTCGCCGTACAAAGACGCGCTCGCAGCGGTGGCCGATTTCGCCGTCGACCGCACGCACTGATAGAAACGATTCGGGGTGTAGCTCAGCCTGGTAGAGCACTGCCTTCGGGAGGCAGGGGCCGGAGGTTCAAATCCTCTCACCCCGACCAATCATTTCAAACACTTACCCTAACTTCACGGCCCTCGCTCTGTTCCCAACGTGACTCGATCCTGTCACGCGGCACCCATCGAAGGCCACAGCCTTTACGGATCCACGCCACCGGGCCAACCTGGTGGTTGTTAGAAATCAAGGGGTTGGCGTGGCCTGCTTCACACGCATCCTCGCAACCCGCTTCACCGAGCCCTGCCGCGCCGCGGCAGGATTCACATGTCTGCCACGTGACTGTACTAGGCTCTTCGAGTGTCAGCGGCCCCTCGGGTACTGACCGGAATCGGTTCTTCACATAATCATTGCCCACTGCTGGCTTCGCCGCAAAAAGGCCGAGGTCCGTCGTCATGGATATGCTGGGACCTACCGTTTAGGCCAACAGGTCACCCAAGGCAAGGCGGTTGGCATCGGACGGCGGCTTTCGCAAGATAGACATGGTGAAGGCCGTGGACGGCTGGAAATTCGACAAGGTTGGGGGGCGGCGGTTCGTACGGGGCGACCGTCCGGCGCATCCTGCCCCAAAGTCCGATGGGTTCGCCACGGGTGACAACAATCCAGATACCACGTGTGGATGGCTGTCGAATCCTGCGCATATATGGCGAACAGAGTTTTCAGGGGTTGTAATCTCGCAGCGTGGCGCTAGCGCTGCCAGAAAGGAAAGGAGAATTAGGCGGGTCGTTGTTCTCCTACCCGTTTCCGGCGGGGCTTGGCTTTTCCCTCGTCCTCTTTGCCGAACAAGGCGGATAAGGCCACGGAAGGCCGGTCCGGAAAACGAACAATCAGGTCCAAAGACCCGCCCATGGCGGTAATGTAGCTGCGCAGAGTGGACAGGAGCATATCCGTTCGCCCTTCAAGCCGAGATATGTTGTCTTGCCCCACGCCCAGCAATTCCGCCATGCGTTCTTGGGTCAGGTCTTGGGCTTTGCGCAGGTCCCGGAGCGTCAGTTCTTCCGCTATCAGCTCTTCGGCCCGCGCTTTGATCTTGGCGCGACGCTCCGCCGGGAGCGTGTTCATGACATCCTTCAAATTTCTCATGGCTCACCTCCGCCTTTTTCCTTCGACGTGTTTCAAATGCTCATCAAACCGCGCGTCCGCCTTCTTGATGAGTTGTCTGTAAAAGCGTTTCTCACCTGTGCCCGCCTTGTTTCCTGCCACCAGCAGGATGGCGCAGCGTTTCGGATCGAAGGCAAAAGCTACGCGCCAGACCCCACCGCCGGCATCGAAGCGCAATTCCTTCATATTCGCGTGCTTCGACCCGTTGAGGCTATCGGCGCGGGGGCGCCCAAGCTGCGGCCCGAAGGATTCCAGGAGCTTGGCGTGCGCCAGCAATTCATCCTGAACCTCTTCGGCCATGGCCGCGAATTCCGGCTCGAACGCCGTATCCAACTGAACAGTCCATTTCATCTTTATAATATGCCATAGATAACATATGCTTTCCAGTGCATGGTTGATTTTTCTGAATTGCCTCGAATCGCAGTCCCATGCTTCGAAATATCCTGCTGGATGAGCTTATGCCGGTGCTCACGAGGATGACAAGAGCAGCCAGCACGGGCGTTACACTGGATTTTTCTGGTCGAGACGGCGTAGAACGAATGGAAGCCATCCTCCCGTCTGTCCGAAAAATTCAAACGGCTTTCGGAAGATAAACATGGTGAAGGCCGTGAACGGCTGGATGTTCGACAAAGTTGGAGGGTTCGGCGATTCGTACGGGACGACCGTTCGGCGTATGGCGATGGCGGTCAAACCCTGCGCATAGTTGGTGGATAGCGCGCGAAAGCGCCATCGAGGGTGGTGAACAGTGCAACCAGCGAAGCGGGAGTCGGTAATCACGCGCTGAGTGCAGATCATTGGGCTGCGAAACCGGCTCTCGGCCTGATTTCTCGGCTATCCGCGAATCCGTGTGCGGCCTTCTTCGACGATCCAGGGCTTCCCGGACAGAGGGTTGTTCTCGAGAGCTGGGATCAGTCTCCCCATTACTTCCATAATCCATGGCTTGTCCTGTCTGACCAGCCTCAGGACCACGATGCCGTTGTTAGTCGTTGGTGGATAGGCTTGAATACTGGCAAAGTCCAGGTCCAGCGTCACGAGGACACGGCCTTCCCTCCGGCAGACCGCGAGCACTGTAGGATCATCTTCACCGCTCAGTACCTGCCCAAAAACAGTGGCAGCGGCGTGCCCGCTTTCACTCAGGAGTTGAGCAACTTCCTGGGGAAGAGTCTCATCGATCTTGAATCTCACGCCGCGCTACGTCCGGAAATGTCGATGATTCGCTCTCGGGCCAAATCGACCGCGTAGGCAGTGGCGACACGGATCGCCTCGCCCGTGAGCGCGGGATAGCTCGCAATGATCTCCTCCAGCGCTGAACCCGCCGCCAAGTTATCCAGCACGACCGAGACGGGAATCCGGGTGCCCTTGATGCACGCTTGGCCGCGGCAAATGTTTGGGTTCGTCGCAACATGGTCACGCCAATTCACAATGATTTCCTATTCAGGCAAACGCTACACCCATCGCGCATCGGCAGCAGTGCTAGTAATGACTGTAGGTCTGAATAATTGCGGGGCGCAACGCGGTCAGGACAGCGACGACAATCGAGCGCCAATATTCGCGGCACCCCCCGCGCCTATTTCGTCGAGTCCACGCTTCGCGAGTCCCGTTCGCGCAGATTGACAGTGGAGCCATGGGTCTGGCCCAGCATCCGGAAGGATGCCATCGCTGGCGCAAAATCGTTGTTCCTGACGCCGCGCCATTGCTGGGCATCTCAGAAATTTCTTGCCGAATACGGGCTCCCTCTCACAGGCGCAAACGCAAGATACCAGCGTGACTCGATCGTGACCCGCTCCAGTCACGTGCTGCCCATTTGTGTCACGTGGAGTCACGTTAGCGCGGGGCCGTATGCGCTAGCTTATTGAAAAGAAAGGCCTTGTGAAACGACCTGTGGTTTCGGGAGGCAGGGGCCGGAGGTTCAAATCCTCTCACCCCGACCAATAATTTCCCGCATTTTCAGTCAGTTAAAAACCCCGACACGACTCGACTTGGTTTCCTACTGACTATTTGTCACAGCGTTGTCACACTCGTTCGCAAACGAA
>JAHEIA010000507.1 GCA_024639625.1 Chromatiales bacterium | reverse complement strand
GGAATTCGGCTCTTGCCATCGCAACGAACCATCGGGCACGTTGCACGGCCTGATGCGGGTGCGTAACTTCGTGCAGGACGATGCCCACATCTTCTGCAGCGAGGACCAGATCCTTTCCGAGGTCTCCGATTTCATCGACCTGTTGTTCGAGATCTACCGCGACTTCGGCTTCGACGAGGTACTGGTCAAGTTCTCCACCCGGCCGGAAAAGCGTGTCGGTTCGGACGAGACCTGGGATAAGGCGGAAAAATCACTCGAGGACGCCCTCAACCACAAGCACCTGGACTGGCAACTGCAGCCGGGGGAAGGGGCCTTCTACGGCCCGAAGATCGAGTTTTCCCTGCGCGATTGTCTGGGCCGGGTGTGGCAGCTGGGCACCATACAGCTGGATTTCTCCATGCCGGGCCTGCTGGGCGCCCACTATATCGCCGAAGACAACAGCAAACAGGTACCGGTGATGCTGCATCGCGCCATCCTGGGATCGCTGGAACGCTTCATCGGGATCCTCATCGAGCAGTATGCCGGGGCGCTTCCGGTTTGGCTGGCGCCGGTACAGGCCATGGTGATGAATATCACGGATCGGCAGGCCCCATACCTGCAAAAAGTGGCGCAGGGCCTTGCAGATCAAGGATTTCGCGTCGAAACGGACTTGAGAAACGAGAAGATCGGCTTTAAAATCCGCGAGCACACATTGGCCCGTGTTCCGTTTCTGCTCGTGGTGGGCGACCGGGAGGTGGAAAACGGGACGGTCGCTGTGCGCACCCGCAAAGGCGAAGACCTCGGCTCGATGCCGGTGGCGGAATTCGAACAGCGGTTGCGCAAGGCAGTTGCCGAACGGGCCAGTGACGGCTAGCCTGGCAAAGCACCGGTGAAGCGGTGCTTTTTATGTTTTGGTGATATTTGATTTTGCGCGGAGGAACCTGGTAATCGCTGCTAACAAAGACCGAAATCGTCTCAACGGAGATATCACGGCCCCGGAGGTACGTCTCATAGGGGCCGACGGCAATCAGGTAGGAATTGTTGCAACGCCCGAAGCGATGCAAATCGCAGGGGAAGCGGGTCTCGACTTGGTGGAGATTCAACCCAACGCCGAGCCACCGGTCTGTCGAGTCATGGATTTTGGCAAGTTTCTGTTCGAACAGAAGAAGCAGAAACAGGCGGCGAGGAAGAAGCAGAAGCAGGTTCAGATCAAAGAAGTCAAATTTCGCCCGGGCACCGGAGAAGGGGATTATCAGGTCAAGCTACGCAACCTGATACGTTTCCTACAAGAGGGGGACAAGACCAAGGTCACCATGCGCTTTCGCGGTCGCGAGCACGCCCACCGCGACCTCGGGTTGGACCTGCTGCGGCGGATCGAAGGCGATCTGGCGGAGCACGGTACGGTCGAGCAGCAGCCGCAGATGGAAGGCAGGCAGATGGTGATGGTGCTGGGTCCCAAAAAGAAATGACATTGAATGCGGAGTAGAGAAATATGCCTAAGATCAAGACAAATCGAGGCGCGGCCAAGCGGTTCAAACGAACGGTATCCGGGGGGTTTAAGCGCTCCCAGTCGCATCGTCGCCATATCCTGACCAAGAAAAGTACGAAGCGGAAACGTCAGTTGCGGGAGGCAGCCACGCTGCACGCGTCGGATGTGCGTTCCGCCAAGCGGATGCTGCCGTACAGCTAAGGTCGACCGGATCAACCTAACAGGAATCGGAAAGAGCCATGTCTCGAATCAAACGCGGCGTTACAGCACGCGCCCGTCACAAAAAGGTGCTGCAGGAAGCGAAGGGCTACCAGGGAGCCCGCAGCCGGGTCTACCGGGTCGCCAAACAGGCGGTCATCAAAGCCGGCCAGTATGCTTACCGCGATCGTCGACAGAAGAAGCGCCAGTTCCGCTCGCTGTGGATCGCGCGCATCAATGCGGGGGCCCGTGAACACGGGCTGTCCTACAGTCGCTTCATCGACGGCCTGAAGAAGGCCGAGATCGAGATCGATCGCAAGATGCTGGCAGACCTCGCAATCTTCGACAAGCCGGCGTTTGCCGCCTTGGCGGAACAAGCGAAGGCCCGTCTTCCCAGCTAGTGGTTCGTTGCGGCGCTCGGGGGCGATCCCGGCGTCTGCCTACTAACACACAGGAATGGGGGAAAGGTCCTGGCGGCCCTTTCCCCCTTCGTTTTGTTGGAAGTGATCTCATGATGGCAGATTCCCAAATCGGCCTGGACGAACTGCTGGCGGAAGCCGAGCAGGGGGTTGCCGCGGCGACCAGCTTGGCGGCGCTCGATGACGTGCGCGTATGTTACCTCGGCAAGAGCGGATTGCTCACTGCGCAGCTGAAGAATCTGGGCAAGCTTGCGAAGGAGGATCGCCCTGCGGCCGGGCAGGCGATTAATCAAGCTAAGGCGCGGTTGCAGGCGTGGATCGATGAGCGCCGCCGGGAACTCGAACAGCAGGCGCTGCGCGACCGTCTGCAGTCCGAGCGAATCGACGTTACTCTGCCTGGACGCGGTCAGGCCATGGGCGGGTTGCACCCGGTTACTCGCACCCTGGAGCGGATCGACCAGCTCTTCGCGAGCGCAGGTTTCAGCATCGCGGAAGGCCCCGAAATCGAGGACGACTACCACAATTTCGAGGCCCTCAACATCCCGGCGCATCATCCCGCCAGGGCGATGCACGACACTTTCTACTTCGACCAGCATCTGCTGCTGCGCACCCACACCTCACCTGTGCAGATCCGGGTGATGGAGAACACGG
>JAHEIA010000506.1 GCA_024639625.1 Chromatiales bacterium | reverse complement strand
CAGCGCACGCAGGCGCCGAGAAATTCGTCCTCGTCCAGGGCGCCCGGCGGACGCAGCGCGGTGCTGGGCAGCGCGCGGGACTGGCGGGCGAGCAGACCCAGCCCGAGCGCCGCGATCCCGACCCCGCAGGCGGTACGCGCCGTATCGGTCAGGAACCGTCGACGTGCCGGGTCGACGCCTGTGTGCCGTTTCTTGTTCATCTGCGCATCAATCGCTCGGTGCGCGAAGCATCCGGACAAGCCGGCAACCGGATGCTTCGCGCCAAGCTGCTGTTAGGCGCGCTCCACCTTGACCGCGCATTTTTTGAAATCCGTTTCTTTGGAGATCGGGCAAGTCGCATCCAGGGTCAACTTGTTCACAAGACGGCTGGCGTCAAACCAGGGAAGGAACACCAGTCCCTCGGGAGGCCGGTTGCGGCCCCGAGTCTCGACCCGGGCTACGATCTCACCGCGCCGGCTGACAATCTTGGCCGCCATCCCGCGCCTGAGCCCTCGTTTCTCCGCGTCGACCGGGTTGATGAACAACACCGCATCCGGTACCGCACGATAGAGTTCCGGCACGCGCCGAGTCATCGATCCAGAGTGCCAGTGCTCGAGCACCCGGCCGGTTGAGAGCCAAAGGTCGTATTCGGCATCCGGGGATTCCGCCGGCGGCTCGAAAGGCAGCGCATAGATCACGGCCTTGCCGTCCGGTTTGCCGTAGAACTGGATTCCGCTCCCCTTTTCCACGAAGGGGTCATACCCTTCCCGATAGCGCCACAGGGTTTCCTTACCGTTCACCACCGGCCAGCGCAGTCCACGGGCCTTGTGGTACTGGTCGAACTTCGCCAAATCGTGACCCTTCTTGGGTCCGTCGACACCGAAGATCCGGTATTCCTCGAACAACCCCTTTTGCACGTAGAAACCGAAGTCTTCCATCTCGTCGTTCCGATAGACATTGCCCCGGTCGTCGGTTACCGCCTGCTTCGGGAACCGGTCCACCTGCCCATTGGCGTACAACACATCGAACAGGGTCTTGCCCTTGTACTCCGGGTTCTGATCCAGGATCTCCTCGGGCCAGACCTCTTCCGTCTTGAAGCGCTTGGAGAACTCCATAAACTGCCAGAGATCGGATTTCGACTCGCCCGGGGCGCTGACCTGCTGACGCCAGAACTGGGTGCGTCGCTCGGCGTTGCCGTAGGCCCCCTCCTTCTCCGTCCACATGGCGGTAGGCAATATCAGGTCCGCGGCCATGGCCGACACCGTGGGGTACGGGTCGGAGACCACCACGAATGCCTCCGGATTGCGCCAGCCGGGCCAGATCTCTTCGTTGATATTCGGGCCGGCCTGCATGTTGTTGTTGGTGGTCACCCAGTAGCAGTTGAGCTTGCCGTCTTTCAGCATCCGACTCTGCAGCACCGCATGGTAGCCGACCTTGCCCGACAACAGCCCGGGAGGCAGCTTCCAGACCTTTTCGGAAAACTCTCGATGCGGCTGCTTCGCCACCACCAGGTCCGCGGGCAGCCGGTGGGCGAAGGTGCCCACCTCGCGCGCGGTACCGCAGGCGGATGGCTGCCCGGTGAGCGAGAACGGGCCGTTGCCCGGCTCGGAGATCTTGCCCATCAGTAGATGGACGTTGTAGATCATGTTGTTGACCCAGGTGCCGCGGGTATGCTGATTGAACCCCATGGTCCAATAGGAGGTCACCTTGCGCTCCGGGTCGGCGTAGAGCTTGGCCAGCTCTTCCAGGTCCTTTTTCGGCACCCCGGAGATCTTGTGCGCCTTGTCCAGGGTGTAATCGCTGACGAACTCCTTGAATTCTTCGAAGGTCATGTCGACCGAACCGCCGGCTTTGTCCGCATTCTTCGCCTTCTGCTCCAGCGGGTGATCCGGGCGCAACCCGTAGCCGATATCATTGTTGCCTTTCTTGAAGACCACGTGCTTTTTGACGAAGTCCCAGTTCACCGCGTCGTTCTGGATGATGTAGTTGCAGATGTAGTTGAGGATCGCCATATCCCCTTGCGGGGTGAATACGATCGGCAGATCCGCCAGTTCGAAGGAGCGGTGCTCGAAGGTGGAGAGCACGGCCACCTTCACGTGCGGCGCCGTCAGGCGACGGTCGGTGAGGCGCGACCACAGGATCGGGTGCATCTCCGCCATGTTGGAGCCCCAGAGCACGAAGACATCCGCGTGCTCCAGATCGTCGTAGCAGCCCATGGGCTCGTCGGCGCCGAAGGTGCGGATGAACCCCGCTACCGCCGACGCCATGCAGTGGCGAGCGTTGGGGTCGATGTTATTGGAGCGGAAGCCCGCCTTGTAGAGCTTCGACGCGGCGTACCCCTCCCAGACCGTCCACTGGCCGGAGCCGAACATACCGACTCGAGAGGTGATCTCTTCCGGCGGCTTGCCCTTGTTGTCCGCGAGGTCCTTCTTGATCGAGGCCTTCCACTTTTCTGCCATGACGTCGAAGGCCTCGTCCCAGCTCACGGGCTCGAACTCGCCTTCCTTGTCGTACTCACCGTGCGTCTTACGCAGCAGGGGCTGGGTAAGACGATCCTTGCCATACATGATCTTGGAAAGGAAATACCCCTTGATGCAGTTCAGCCCCCGGTTCACCGGGGCGTCCGGGTCGCCCTGGCTGGCTACCAGGCGATCGTCTTGTACGCCGACCAGGACCGAGCAGCCGGTACCGCAAAACCGGCACGGCGCCTTGTCCCATCGGATATGGGTATCGGAGGCCGCCAGGGCCGGCTCAACGCCTGGGATGGTA
>JAHEIA010000095.1 GCA_024639625.1 Chromatiales bacterium | reverse complement strand
CGTCGATGCAGTGGTAGTCGTCGTGGCCGCAGTGGACGTTGAGGCTGGACTTGGTGATGGCGCGGCAGCCCATATTGAGCACGTAGGGCAAGCGTTTGCCCGCCGCCGCGTAGAGCGACTCGTGCATGAAAGCCACACCCTGGGCAGAGGAAAAATTGGTCGCACGCAGCCCTGACATGGACATCCCCGCGGTCACTGCTGCCGCGGCATGCTCGGACTCCGGCTCGAGGAAGATCAGGGGCCGCTGGGAGACGTTGATATGGCCCTTGCCCGCCTCCTCCGCCCAATATTCACCCATCTGCGTCGACGGTGTGATGGGGTAGGCGCCGGCGGCATCCGAGGCCTCCCGCTCGCACATGATCACCGCGGAGTTCCCATCCATCGCCATGCGCGTTCCCGGATACTTGAAGGCCTTGTTTGGTTTCTTTCCTGCCATTTTGTTCCCCTCGAGAGGAGCGGCCAATCCTGCTCGCTCGGCCGCTACCACAGTGTTCGACTGTCAACCTATCGAATCCTCGCCGCTAGCGGCGCAGTGACGCGCGCTGAGCCAAGGATCGATACCCACTTATCCGACCGGCAGCGGCTCCTTGCGTACAAGCTTTTTCGCCGCGCGCCCCTTGACTGTTCCCCGCTGATCATCCAACCAGACGATGGCGCCGGTTGGGCAGCGCTCGATGGCCACCTTGGACGCCAGCGAGTTCTTGCTGTAGTCGATGACCGCTAAATTGTTCTGTATTGCGATCAATCCCTCCGGCGCGTCTGCGGCGCAGCGCGCGCAAGCCGTGCAGATCACCTCGCATTGGGCCTCTGCTTCATCCCCCATTTCCTGGTTCTTGCAGGCGACCCACAAACGATGGCCGACCGGGTGTATGGAGAACAAGTCTTTCGGACAAACCTCGACACAATCCTCGCAGGCGGTGCATTTGGCCACGTCCACCACCGGCAGACCATGCCGGTCCATGGTGATGGCGGAGAAATCACACACCTCAGCGCAGTCACCGAACCCGATACACCCCCAAGAGCATCCCTTCCCCCCGCCAGATACCAGCGCGGCAGCGCGACAGGTCTTCATCCCCCGGTAACTGGCCTTGGTCTGGGCTACATGACTACCTCCGGCGCAAGCCAGGCGCGCCACCCGCTTCTCGTGGGTACCCAGAGAGACCCCGAGGAAATCAGCGATAGCCTGGCTCATCTCCTTGGAGTTGACCGTACATTTGCCCGGATCCACCTCGCCCTTGGTCAGCTGCTCCGCGAAGGGCCGGCATCCCGCGGTGCCGCAGGCGCCGCAGTTTGCGTGGGGAAGCATCTCCTCCACCTGATCGATGCGCGGGTCTTCGTAAACGTACAGGCGCTTGCTGGCAAGCGCCAGCAAGCCGGCCAGGAGAGTCCACAACACCGCCATGAAAAACGCCGCCGTGGCGATGCTCAAGAGGATTGTCATTGCAGAAAATTCGGACTCGCAGGTGACTTCGGTCGGTGAGAAGGATGACACGGTAACTTTACAGTTTCTTGAATTGTAGGGAAACCGAAGTATTTGACATACCAATTTTTTCAATCCTTAATATTTCACGATCCAATATTGAGGGCCGGCAATGGTTGGCAAGGCACCCCTCTACTACAAGCAGAACCGGCTCAAGCAACTGCGGGCCTTCTGCAGGGCAGCGGAAATGAGCAGCATCAGTCTCGCCGCGGAATCTCTGTACCTGAGTCAGCCCACAGTATCGCTGCAGGTCCAGGCTCTGGAGCGCGAGCTCGGCATTATCCTGTTCGAACGCAAGGGTCCGAGCATCCGTCTGACCCCGGAAGGGGAGGTGCTCTACGAACTCGCCCATCCTCTGGTGGAGGGCATGGACAAGCTGCACGAAACCTTCTCCGCCTATTTCGGCAAACTGGAGTCGGGCGAGCTGAACATCGCCGCCGGTGAATCCACCATCTTGTACGTTCTGCCGAAGCCCATACTGCGCTTCACTGACGAGCACCCGGGAATCCGTCTGAAACTGCACAATGTGACCGGCCGGGACGGCCTTGCCATGCTGCGCGCAAACGAAGTCGATTTCGCCGTAGGCTCCATGCTCGAAGTCCCCGAGGATATCGACTACCACCCGTTCGTGACCTACGCGCCGACCTTGATTACGCCCCTCGACCACCCTTTGGGAGCGTTGCGCGAGGTCAAGCTAGAGGACATCAGCCCCTATGGTCTGATCCTGCCGCCGCGCCATTTGAGCACCTGGCGCATCGTCGATCTGGTGTTCCGGCAAAACAACGTCGACTACAAGGTGACTCTGGAAGCCGGCGGATGGGAAGTCATCAAAAAGTACGTCGAACTGGGTTTGGGGGTATCGATCGTAACCGACGTATGCCTGACCGGCGACGAACCGCTGCGACGCAAGTCGCTGCATAGATACTTTCCGGAACGCAGCTACGGAACGGTCGTGCGGCGAGGCAAGTTCCTCTCGCCCCAGGCCAAGCGTTTCATCAGCATGATGGATCCCGGCTTTTTCCCGCGCCACGAGCAGGAGAGCCTGGAGGCCTTTGCGCCGCTCGACGGGTACCCGACAGCGCCGCCGCGCGATCCCTGAACCGCGCGCCTAGTAAGCGTCTTCCGGCAGGCGGATCTCCGCTACCGATCCCAAGGCTTGCCGCATCTCCGCGATCGAGGGGAACTGGGCGTTCGGCGCATCGTCGAGGGTACCGCGACAGGACAGACGCCGTACTTCCGGTTGCTCCTCGGACTCAAGCCACAGATGCACCGCCTGATTCAACAACACGCCTCCGGCGTCGACCCCGGAAACCGCAAACCTGCCCGCCGCTGCGAGGCGCACCGGCTGTCCGGGTCTGTGCACCACGCCTTCGATCTGTTGTTCAACCCGGGAAACAAGAAATTCCCCAGGCTGAATGTACCGGATCTGCTCGGAGACCTGATTGATCTCGAAATTGCAGTTGACGCTGTACCAGTCCACTTGGTAGTAGCCGACCGCTTCGCCCCGCTGAAAGAAGGTCCGCGCCCAACCCGGCGGCACCGGAATATCCTGCTTGACCAGCACTTTGCTACCGACCGGTGGCAGGAAGAAGCGGGAATCCACTCCCTTGTTCACCACACCCGATTGGCGGCAGCCGGCGAGCAGCGCGAGCAAAACCAGTATCACGCCTCGAGTATGCACTGTGCCCTCCTCAGGTCGCGCGCAGGCGCGCCCGGATGTCCGCCTTCGCCTGGGTCAATATCGAATCCCGGTCCAAGCCGTCCAGGATGTCGCGCACCACCTGCTTGGGGCCCGCCTCGCCCCAGGACTTGCCTTGGGCGAGGTAACGCTCCGCCGCCTGCCCCACCACGTAGGTACTATAGTAGGCGACCGCACCTTGAGCCCCTGCGGTGGCGAGTGTCGACAGCCCACCGGAACCCAGTTTGAGGGCGGCGGAAAGGAAGTGCACGCCCCATACGGTGCCCATCAGCAGGGCAATCTGCCCCGCGATGGTACGCACCAGCCCGCCGGCCTCGGCGCGTGAGAGCGGCAATCCGTAGAATCTGGAGAGGTGCACGATCATGCCCATGTCAATCACCGCTGCGGCAAACAAGTCGGCCACCGGCACCGGGTTGATGGCGACAGCTACCCCCTTGGCGACACAATAGGTGCGGATCACCCGCTGCCCGAGGTCCCGCTTGATCTCCAGTATGCGCTGACTGACCTGCTCGCTGAGGCCACCGGCGAACAGGGTGGCATTGAGAGCCGCAAGGGTCATACCTTCAGCTTCGAGGATCTGCCACAAACGATCTTTGAGCGCCTGGACCTGAGGTGGTTGCTCGCGCGTGGCCTCGGTCTCATTGCCCTGTTCGTCCACCAGGATCACGGTACGCTGCGGCGGGTCGGCGCTGATGGGCAAAATATTCCCCGGATCGAGCAATCCGCTGCAACGTCGCCGCAGGACCTGCAACAGCAGTTCCAGGTCGGCCTGAGCGTAACGGTCGCTCTTGTTGAGCACCAGCAGCAGGGGTCGCTGCTGCTCTGCCAGGATGCGCAGGGCGCTGAGCTCACTCTCCGTGAGATCTCCATCGACGATGAACAGCACCAGGTCCGACCGCGCGGCGACCTCGTGCGCCATGCGCTCCCGCTGTTCGCCGTCCACCTCGTTGATCCCAGGGGTGTCGATGAGAAACACACCGCCGCTCTCGAATTCCTCCCAGGCGCCGATCTGGGTGCTCCGGGTCTCGCCGTGCAGAGGGCTGGTGCGAAAGCGCGACTCGCCAAGCAGGGCGTTCAAGGTCGCCGACTTACCGACGCTGACGCGACCGAAGACCGCGATGTGGATATGGCCGTGCTCGAGTTTGTCCAGCATGGCCTGCACCTGCGCGTAGTCTTCGAGCAGGGACTCGCGTACCTCTGGCGGTACCCGATCATCCCGCAGCAGCTCGCGCAGGCTCTCCTGGGCAAGCCCGAGGTGATCGTCACCCCCCGGGGCATCGGGGGTTCCGGACCCTTTGCGCCATGGCCGATCGGACCAGACATTGCGGAGACGCTCACGCGCGCGTTCGAGGCGATCGCCAACCTCCGCATGCAGCGACGGATCCTGTCTCTTGCGCCCGGACAACCCGGACCAAAGCTCGCGCAGGCTTTCCCGGGAGCGCCGGAGAGACTTGCCGCCCTCCGGCTCAGCTGTCGCGCTGTGATTTTTGCGCCAAGGCAAGTCTGACAAAACGCCGCGCAGACGTTTCGAGATCTTCACCTAGATTCTCCTTGAATGCTTGTGCAGTCTGCGCCGGACGCAGGGCTCCGCGACTCGCCAGGCTCGCCGCAACGGAACGGCCCAGGGTATCGAAGATCATGCCGTAGGCTACCGCGTGCATGAGGCCGCCGGCCAGGGTTCCGGCACCGGGAAACGCCTTGCATGCGTTCCCCGCAATCGCCAGCATGAGTGGGGTGGTGCGTCCCACCTGTTTCTGGATCAGCTCCAGCAGCAGATCGATATCCACTTTACGAATCGACACCTCGTGCAGCGCCCCCAGTTCCTTGATCATGTTGACCGCAAGGAAGCCCTGGATCAGCAGGTCGGAACCGGGGGTGACCGCCGCCATCGCGCCGACCACCGCGCGTCTTGAATACCGGTTCACCAATTCGATGGATTTCTCCTGCCGGTGTGCCTCCTCGGCGCTGTCCAGGTGACGCGCCGCCAGCAGGAACACCGCGCTATCGCGCAGCTGCTCCATAACTACTGGACTTTCGTCCAAGTGATACTGGATCCGCTCTTGGAGCTCCGCGACGCGTGCGGGCCGTTCTCGGGTGACGACCTCCTCCGATCCGTCGGGCAGTCTGCGCACCACCTCTTCGCGGCCCCCGGCGCTGATGGCCACGACGTCTACCGCGCCGAGCGACGCCAGGCGTTCGCGGATCCGCCGCTTGACGGCGTCGAGCTCTCCATCGGAGTAGCGATCCATCTTATTCAAAGCCAGGATGCAAGGTTTTCCGAGCGGCAACAGCTGGGCCAGTTCCTGGAATTGACTGCGCGTAAGATCGCCGTCGCAGACATAGATCACCAGATGGGAGCGCATGGCCTCGTCACGGACCAAGGCGTCCAGCCCACCGGACGCCTCGTTGGTTCCCGGCATATCGAGCAGCACCAATTCGTCTCCCGCAGGGCTGCGCCAACGGTACTGGCGCACCTCCCGGGTCGTGCCGCCGCGTACGTCGATCTGGGCCTCCGCCCCGGGCAAGAGCGCACGGATCAGGGAGGATTTGCCGCTACTGATCTCGCCGAAGAGGCTCACGTAGATCCTCCCCGCCTGTTTGCGTTCGCTCAGCTCGACCAGTTCCCGCTGCGCCGCCGCGACCGGCAGGCCTCGTTGTGCCGCGTGGTCCAGACGCTGCTCGATCTCCTCCCGACTCGGGGGCGCCACCGGTTCCGCTGGCAGGGCGCTGGGGCTGCGCGGCGGCCTGAGCAGCAGCCAGACCAGCCAAGCCCCCGCCAAACCGAACAGCAGGAAGCCGCCGATGTACGCGTAGAAAAACCATACCGGGGCGTCCTGCAGCTGGTCCCATACGGTAAAAGCCGTCTGCGTCACCCAGAGCCCGACAGCCATCACCAGCAACAGCACCAGTATCAGCGCCAGCGCTGTGAGGAGCCTCAGGGCGAAGTTCGCTTGCATGGTTTGGGCAGGTTCAATCCGCTACGTTAACGGCAGCGCCGTGTGCATATCGCCGAGAGGCTCCGCCGTGGCGGTTTGCCCATCGCCCCTCCGCCCGCCCTTCGACTGGCGGCCGCCTGGTTCGCTTTGTTCCATTGCGCTGCGGAGCCGGTGTGGGCGGAGCGACGACAGGCGGACGATCGGGACCTGAAGCAACCCTGTGTCGGCCCGCGGCCGCTGCAGGATGTCGACCAGCCGGGTTTCCAGCCATCACCGGGCCTCCGATCGTAGGCGGCAATCCGCGTATTCTGCCTGCGACGGAGCGGCCATTGGCTGCACGCGCAATCGTGCCGCGGCGCTTCTGTGCCGTCTTGCGTTGGGCGCAACGCGAATGAGAGTAAGATGCCTGTTCGCAAAGGTAAGGAAAATCCCCACCAGGCGCAACCCAGACGCCCGGGACGGCCTCCCGCGGGGGAGGCCGGGAAGGACGAAATCGGACGCGCCGCCGACGATGCTACAATCGGCGCAGGTCCCGTGCCTGCCAGGGGACCAATTTCTCCACACAGGCTGTGGATATCTCTGTGGAATATGCCGTGAAACTAGTGCGAAAGCCGCTTTCTCGTGGACCCTGAAACAAATCGTTCATTTTTTGGACAACCGGTAATTAGCGGAAAGAAATCAATCAGTTACTAATAATCGGCAGACGCTAGGGATTTCCCTAGGGCGCTGCGCAGGCGGCGATTGCAGGTGCAGATCAGGGGTGTGCACTGCAATATCATTGCGCGACACAGGCTTAGCGGCGAATGCTGCCGAGGATCGCGAAAAACCTGCAATAATTGGAGGCTAAATAATGACCAGGCAGAGGCTGCCATTCTGGCAACGGATGACTCTCGATCAGCTGAGCCCGGAACAGTGGGAATCACTTTGTGACGGCTGTGGTAAATGCTGCTTGCACAAACTCGAGGATGCGGACACACGTCAGGTCTTCTTTTCCAATGTAGCTTGCCGATTCTTCGACCTGGAGAGCGGATTGTGCCGCCACTATGCGCAGCGCTCTACGCTGCGGCCCGATTGCGTCCAGCTGACCAGCGAGATCGTCGCCCGAACCCACTGGCTCCCGGCTACCTGCGCCTACCGGCTGCTCGCGGCAGGCGGCGACCTGCCCGCCTGGCATCCCCTGTTGACCGGGGACCCGTCCAGCGTGCTCCGCTCGGGAAACTCGGTATTGGGTCGTGTGGTCCCGGAAACCGCAGCCGGGCCCTTGGAACACAACCTGATCGATTGGGTCACCTGAACCTGGCCCGCATCCGCAACATCCGATGAGCGAATCCGGCGCTGCGACAAATTCCAGCCTCGGGGCGCTCCTGCGCGCCGGCGGTTTTCGCCTGCGTGCCTTCGACCTCGGCCGACGCATAGTCCCTCTGACCGATACCGATTTGCAGCGGTTCGAGGCGGCGTTGATCCCGTACCCGCTACCGTTCCAACGCCACGCTTGGCTGGCGCTGCTGGTGGAAGACCAGAGGCAAGAGACGGACCCCCAGTTTTGGTTCCTGCGTTTGCCCCTGGACGAGCTCGGACTTCTCGTGCTCGAAGCGAGGGACGACCTGTTGCGGCAACTTGCCGAGCCCGGTGCGCAGCGGAGCGCCGCCCCGGGGCCGGCGGAAGCAGGAACAACCTATGGTTTCCGGCCGCGGCCGGACCGCATGGCGCTGGTCCACGCCAAGGCCGCAAGAGAACTTCAGCAGCCGCCCTCGCAACACTATGCACATGCGCGCAGATACTTTACCGGCGAACTCGGCTGGGACCAATGGCCGTTCCTCGCGCTCCAGGGGATCGCCGATCTAGCAGTCCGGCTGCGCGAGGACCGCAACAGCGAGGCGGTCGCCAGGGCGCTCCCCGGATTGCCTGGGCAACCCCTGATCGCCCTCTGTCAGTGTCTGGAGAACGAACCGATCGACGTCGCCATAGCACATGCGCTGCACGACCGCGCACAACGCGAGATGGCAGACAACGGTGGCGGCGACCCGGCGATCATTGCAGCCTGCATATGTGGGGCCTCGCACGCGCCGGATAGCGGACCGTTGCGGCGCCTGGTCCGGCAGGCCCTGCGTCAAGAGGGCGCACAACAACCCGAGGTCCTGCGCGCCGTCTCGAGCCGCGCCTGGACCCTGCTCTGGGAGCCGGACCTGCGTATGCGCTACCTGGAACGGTTGGCCGTGAACCACCAGGGACAACCGGTATTCGATGAGATCCTCAGCGACCTGTTGTTCGTACCGGGGATGCGCGAGCCGATCCTGCAATCCTTGCGCGACACGCAACGCTCCGCGACCCTGACGCAGGCCATCGGCGGATTTTTCGCCGGCCTGCAGCCCGCACGTTAGCATCCGCGGGTCGGCTCTAACACCCGCGTCAATAGACCGAATTCGGTGTGCGACAGGGGCAGCCGTACGCGCACCCGGTAGCCGCCGCCGGGCGCTTCCTGCAGCGGAGCCCCCGTCACATCGAGCATCGCGCGCAGATGAAAACGGGTATTGCCCGCCGGAGTCAGCAACTCCAGCTCGTCGCCCAGCGAAAACTTGTTCTTGACCTCCACCTCAGCCCACCCGTGGGCACATCCCAACACCGCACCGACGAAGATCTGGCTGCCGTTGCTTGAACTCCCGCGCCGATAGTTCTGCAATTCCCGCGTCTCGTGGCGCTGCAGGAAGCCGTCCGTATAGCCCCGATTGGCGAGCCCGTCCAGCTGCGACAGCAGCTCGCGACGAAACCCTCGCCCGGCGACCGCG
>JAHEIA010000094.1 GCA_024639625.1 Chromatiales bacterium | reverse complement strand
TACAAACTGCCAGCATTGCCATGGCAATGCTGGCAGTTTGTATCCACTAACGCCTTCCCGGCGGAGGCATCGGCAGCACTCGCGTGGGCCGGAAGCAGTGCAGCCAGAAGGAAAGGAATAGACGAACGAAACATCATGGGCTTGTCTCCGATTCCGCAGTTGGGGCCATTTTAGACGATATGTAAGCGATACGCAGCGGTGCCGGCGGGTGGCTGTCATGAAAGGCGGAGTAGAGCGGATCCGGGGTTAGGGTGTTCGCGTTGTCCGTGTACAGCTTGACCAGCGCGCGAATCAGGGACTGGCCGCCGGTCTGCGCCACTGCGTAAGCATCCGCTTGGTATTCGTGCCGTCGCGAAAGGTGGGTCGCTATGGGTTCCAGGAAGACGCTGAAGATCGGCGCCGCGATCAAGAACAGCAACAGCGCAGCTGCGTCCGACGGTTGCGTTACCCCCAGTCCGGAATAGAACCAGGATTGCTGCATAAGCCAGCCGAGCAATGCCAGCCCGGCGAGGGACAGCGCGGCCATGCCCAGAAGCCGCTTGCCGACGTGACGCAGACGGAAATGACCGAGCTCATGGGCCAGCACCGCTTCCAATTCGTCGATGGAGAGGAGGTCGATCAGGGTATCGAAGAATACGATGCGCTTGCTGCGCCCAAAGCCGGAGAAGTAGGCGTTGCCGTGACCGGAGCGCCGCGAGCCATCCATGACGAAGATACCCCGGCTGCAGAAGCCGCATCGCTCCAGGAGTTCCTGCACCCGGTGCCTGAGCTCACCCTCCGCGAGCGGCGTAAAACGGTTGAAGATAGGCGCAATCAACACCGGGTAGGCCCAGGCGATCGTGAGCGTAAAAAGCACCCAGACTGCCCAGGCTGCCAGCCACCAGGCTGCGCCTGCCTGATCCATGAGCCAGAGAAAGGCCCACGCCAGTAGACCGCCGAGGCCCAGGCCGAGCAGCAACCCCAGCACCTGGTCCAGGAGGAAGCGCATCGGCGTCGCCCGATTGAAGCCGAATCGCGCCTCGGTCACGAAGGTATGCCATACCGATAAGGGGAGGTTGAGAAGGCTGGAAACCACAAAGAAAGATAGCACGAGACCCACGCCTGTGGGGATCGCGGGATAAGCGCCGCGCAGCCACCAATTCTGCAGGGCATCGAGGCCGCCGCCGAGGGTCCAGGCAAGCACTAGGGCCAGACCGATCGCCAGTTCCCAGCCTGCTAGGCGCACCTTGGCCAGCGAATAATCCGCGGCTTTCTGGTGCTCCGCGGCGGTGACCTGTTGCGCGAAGGCCTCGGGCACTTGGTCGCGGTGCAGCGCGACTGTCCGATATTGGCGGCGTAGCAACCAGAATTGCAGCAGCGCGCCCGCGCACAGCGCGGCGAGGAAAAGCCAGGTGAAGGTTTGCATGCGGCCTAAGGATACAGGCAGTATCGCGGATCTGCTAGAATTCCAGCTCTTTGCGCTTAGACCGGAGTGCGTTGATGAGCCCGGACGCCGAGAATTTGATCTGGTTGGATCTCGAGATGACCGGGCTCGACCCGGCGCATGACCGGATCATCGAGATCGCAACCGTGGTTACGGATCGAAATCTGATTCCGCTGGCGGAAGGCCCGGTCATCGCCATCCATCAGCCAGCATCCGTCTTGGCGCAGATGGACGATTGGAACCAGAGCCACCATGGCGAGTCCGGTCTCCTCGAGCGGGTGCGCGCCAGCACCTACCATGCCTCGGAGGCCGAGCAGGAAACCCTGGAATTCCTCGCCCGCCATGTCCCGACTGCCCAGTCTCCTATGTGCGGCAACAGCATATGCCAGGATCGCCGCTTCCTTGCCCGCTGGATGCCGAGCCTGGAGGCCTACTTCCACTATCGCAATCTGGATGTGAGCACGCTGAAAGAGCTTGCTCGCCGCTGGTCACCCGAAATGGCGCAGGGTTATTCGAAAAGTTCCCAGCACCGGGCTTTGGAGGACATTCGGGAGTCGATCGAAGAGCTGCGCTACTACCGGGAACATTTCCTGCGCGTGCCTTCAATCGGTTCCTGAACGGCGCGATTGGCGGGCCATGGCCCAGCGCACGTGTTCGCGGACCAGCTCCGAGGCGTGCTCGGAGCGGGCGCGCAGCGCGCGCTGGGCAGCTTCCGCGTCCGGCGCGTTACCCAGGGCTACCGCGATATTGCGCAGCCACCGCAGGTGGCCGATCCGGCGGATCGCCGACCCCTCCGTGCGGCGCAAGAACTCCTCCTCTTGCCAAGCAAACAGTTCGCTCAGCGTTGCCGCATCCAGGCCTCCACGCGCTACGAAGTCCGGTTCGGTGCTGGTGCGGGCGAATCGATTCCAGGGACAGACGAGCTGGCAGTCGTCGCATCCGTATATGCGGTTACCAAGCAGTGGCCGCAGTTCCAGCGGAATGGGGCCGTGCAGCTCAATGGTCAGGTAGGAGATGCAGAGCCGCGCGTCCAGCACGTAGGGGGCGACGATAGCGCCGGTGGGACAGATCTTGATACAGGCGCTGCAGGAGCCGCAATGATCACGGGCGGGGGCGTCTGTCGGTAGCGGCAGATCAGTAAAGATCTCGCCAAGAAAGAACCAGGATCCGGCCTTGCGGTGGATCAGATTGGTGTGTTTGCCGATCCAGCCGAGCCCGGCCCGTTGGGCCAGCGGCTTTTCCAGCACCGGGGCGGAGTCGACGAATACCCGGTGGCCGAAGTCGCCAACCCGGTCGCGAACCTTGTCCAACAGACGCCGCAGCCGCGTGTGCAGCACCTTGTGGTAATCGCGCCCCAGGGCATAGCGGGAGATGTATGCCCGGGCGGGGTCATCGAGCACTGGTTGCAGTCTGCCCTGGGGCTCCGGCAGATAATCCATGCGCAGCGAGATCACTCTTTTGGCGCCCGGGACCAGCAGCTCGGGCCGCGAGCGCTTGCTGCCGTGCCGCGCCATATAGCTCATTTCCCCATGGTAGCCGGCGGCCAGCCATTCCTCCAGGCAGCCCTCCGCCTGCTGCAGATCGGTATTGCTGATTCCCGCCTGCTGAAAGCCCAGCTCCCGAGCCCATTGCTTGATCTGCCGGGCGAGGGCGGCAAGGTAGGTGTCTTCGCGAGAAGAGGTCACCACAAGACGAATGCCCTCCTGCACTGTATTGGATAGAATTTGCGGCCCCGCAGCAACCAACCAGCCAGGGGGCTGGGCTACAGCCCGAATACGCGCTTATCCCTTGAGACTAGTGAGTAACCGATTTTCAGGTTAAGTTTGCTGCATTCGCCACCGGAAGTCCCGGTTTCGCCGAGGAGGAGAGCCCATGTACCGCGTGATGCCCGCTGTGGACCGGCTTCCCTACGCCCTGTACCGGGCGGAGCAGGTGCGGGAACTGGATCGGGCTGCGATCGAGAAATTCTCGATCCCCGGTGCCACCCTCATGCAACGGGCGGGGCGCGCCGCTTTCGACCTGCTGCGGCGTACCTGGCCCGATGCGCGGGACCTGACGGTCGTCTGCGGTGTCGGAAATAATGGCGGTGATGGTTATGTGGTAGCGAGGCTGGCGCTAGAGGCAGGGCTCCGTGTGCGCGTGTTGCAGCTGGGCGATCCGGAGCGGTTGGGCGGCGACGCACTGTCGATGGCGTTGGCCTATAGCGAAGCGGGAGGCCGCACCGAGGTTGGAGGTCAATTGTCCAGGGCGACGGAGGTGATCGTTGATGGGGTTTTCGGTACCGGGTTGCAGCGCGACGTCACCGGGGCCTGGGCGCGAGCCTTGCAGGAAATCAATGAGCACGCGGCCCCCGTGCTTGCCCTGGATGTCCCTTCTGGATTGCATTCGGATACCGGCCAGGTCTTGGGCAGCGCGATCAAGGCAGCACTCAGTGTCAGCTTCATCGGTCTCAAGCAAGGGATGTTCACTGGGGAGGCAGCGGAACACTGCGGTCGGATCCACTTCGATGCCCTGCAGGTTCCGGCTCAGTTATACCGAGGCCAAATCGCCGCTGCTCGGCGCATCGATTGGGCTCGTTTGTCCGGACTGCTGACCCCGCGGCGGCGGAGCGCTCACAAGGGCCATTTCGGACACGTCCTGGTGGTAGGGGGTGCACCCGGATTCGCCGGCGCTGCGCGCATGGCGGCGGAGGCCGCAGCGCGTACCGGGGCCGGCCTGGTAAGTCTGGCAACACACCCGGAACACGCCTCTTGCTTGTGCGCGTCTTGTCCTGAGCTCATGTGCCACGGAGTCGCGGATGCCGAGGCGCTGGGGTCGCTCCTGCGGCGGGCCACGGTAGTAGCCATCGGCCCCGGTCTGGGGCGCGGGGATTGGGGGCGGAGGCTGCTCGAGCAGGTACTCGCTAGCGATTTGCCGTTGGTGGTCGACGCGGACGCCCTCAACCTACTGATAGAAGATGCCCGCTCACGAGCGCACTGGGTACTCACGCCGCATCCGGGCGAAGCGGCCCGGTTGCTCGGATGGACGCCCGGCGACATCCAAGCAAATCGCTTTGCAGCGGTCCGCGCGCTACAAGAAAGATTCGGCGGCGTCAGCGTCTTGAAAGGGTCCGGGACCCTGGTGCAAGGAGGGGCGGGAAGGCCTGTGGCGGTTTGCAGCGAAGGCAATCCCGGCATGGCCTCCGGCGGTATGGGTGACGTGCTGACCGGCCTCATCGCCGGCTTGATTGCGCAGGGATTGGAACTAGAGGATGCCGCCGCTCTGGGTGTCAGCCTGCATGGGGCGGCAGCCGACCGAGCCGCCCGCACCGGTGAGCGTGGTCTGCTGGCGACGGATCTGTTCGCCGAGCTGCGCCCCTTGCTTAATCCGGGACAAATCCGAGATGCAATTTGATATCGAATCTGCGCCGGCGCAGGAGGCGCTCGGCGCACGTTTGGCTCGGGTCTGTCGTGCACCCGGCGTGATTTACCTGCGGGGGGACCTGGGAACGGGAAAGACCACCCTGGTAAGGGGTTTTCTGCGCGCCCTTGGCTATTCGGGCGCCGTGAAGAGTCCCACCTATACCCTGCTCGAACCCTACTCGGTTGGCGCTCTTCGCTGTTACCACCTCGACCTGTACCGGCTTGCGGACCCGGAGGAACTGGAATACCTCGGGCTGCGCGATCTGCTCGATGACCATGCCTTGATCCTGGTCGAGTGGCCGGAAAGGGGGAGCGGCGGGCTGCCCCCCGCCGACCTGGAAGTTAACCTGAGCTATGCTGGACTTGGTCGGCAGGTGCGGATGGTGGCGCGTTCAGCCACCGGTCGGGAGTTGATGCGACGGATGGAGAATGCCTAGTGGCTTGAGCAATATGCTAGAGGGCGGGATAGGAATATGCGCTATCCTGAGGAGATATATAGAAATTTGATAGAATTTGTGCTATGTTTCGTAGCAGATTCCGGCAGCAGGCGGCGATCAGCGGGCGAATGAAAAAGAATCTGATCCTGTTTGTGTTCCTCTGGCTCCTGTCATCCCATGTGATGGGCGTAGAGGTCACTGGCGTACGGCATTGGGTGTCCCCCGACTATACGCGTATGGTTTTCGACGTCTCGGAGAGCGTCGAGCACAAGGTCTTTTCGCTTGAGAAACCGGATCGGCTGGTGGTCGATCTACTCGCTAGTCGTCTGCACACGGAACTTCCCCGCACATTGGCGAAGGATCCCTACGTGGCCCGCATCCGCAGTTCCACGCGCAACGGCAGCGATCTGCGTGTGGTCTTCGATCTGAACGTCCCGGTGCGCCCGAAAAGCTTTGTGCTCAAGCCCAACAGCCGTTACGGACATCGTCTGGTCGTCGATCTGTACGCGAGAGCATCTGAGCAGAACCAGGTTCGAGAGGTCCGCAAATCTCTGGCCGATCCACTGCTGCGGAGTCGAGATGTGGTGATCGCCATCGATGCCGGCCACGGTGGCGAAGACCCGGGCGCCAAGGGACCGTCCGGTGTATACGAAAAGGATGTTACCTTGGCGATCGCCCAGAAGTTGGCCCGCTTGGTGGACCGCGAACCCGGGATGAAGGCGGTCCTTATTCGCAACGGTGACTACTATATCGGGCTTCGCCAGCGCATGCGCAAAGCCCACCAACAAAGGGCGGATCTGTTTGTTTCGATCCATGCAGACGCGTTTAAGAACCGGGGTGCGCGGGGTTCCTCGGTGTTCACTTTGTCGCAGCGAGGTGCTTCCAGCGAAGCTGCCCGCTGGTTGGCCCATAGCGAGAACGCGGCGGACCTGATCGGCGGTGTCAGCCTGGATGACAAGGACGACCTGTTAGCCTCGGTGTTGCTCGATCTATCGCAGGCAGCCACTATGGAGGCGAGCAACGAGGTGGCCTCCGAGTTGCTGGCGGAGTTGAGGCAGGTTGGCAAAATGCACAAACGACACGTGCAGCAGGCTGGATTCATGGTATTGAAGTCGCCCGATATTCCTTCCGTGCTCGTGGAAACCGCCTTCATATCCAACCCGAGCGAGGAGCGAAAACTCAACGACAGCGCTCACCAGCAGAAGTTGGCGCAGGCCCTGCTCAGCGGGATTCGTGACTATTTTCTGCGCAGCCCGCCGCCGGGAACCCTGTTGGCGGAACGCAAGAGCTACGAACATATCATCGAGCGCGGCGATACCTTATCGGATATCGCTAAGCAGTACAGAGTCAGTCTCAATGACTTGCGAAAGGCCAACAGGTTGAAGAGCGATCGAATTCGAGTCGGACAGGTGCTGCGGATTCCGGAAGGTTGAAGAGCGGTCGCATGTTCAACCTACGACAATTTTGCCCGGCAAAACTCCATCCGGTTCGTTGGCGGGAATTACCGACCACCGACTTACTCGCCGGTCTCGTGACGGCTCCGATGGACATGATGGCAGGCGAAATCGGATACTAATGAGCTGTTCGGCAAAGAATCTCTAGATCTCGGTCTCTCCAATGACCTGAAGCAGGCGGATTAGTGCACGCAGGTCCATATCTACTCCGAGCGATGGGATAAGAAACTATCTAATTTATCGCTCGCGAATTTATCGATATCGACCGTATCTGTTGGCAGTCTAGTTACAAACCGTTCGGCAAGCTCTGATATAACGATGTCAGGGGAAATTAGATCTATGTACTTGTAGTCCAGACTGGAGTGCCAAACAAAATGCACCTCTGAAAATGTTTCGGCAAACATGGCGGTCAGGTAATAGGGCCGATACTCGGCAAAAGAGTCCCCGAATAATATCAATTTCTGCTTGTGTTCCGCAGCCGGGTTTTTGAAGATAACCCTGGATCCGACGTGTAAGGTGGCCTCGTTCTTGTTGTCATGTTCCTCCTTAAACTTCACCAATTCATTTTGAAACTCGAGTTTTGCATTTCGTTGAATAGAGACTACCTTCGATCGCTCCTTTACCGGTGGGTCCAATTTCGCACCGAGATCCCACAAAACAAATAATTCTTGTGCCGAGAACTTCTGAATGCTTACGACAGGAGAAATTTTTAGAATGTTACATGCCTCCAGATAAACCTGATAGGCTCCGTAACTGCTCCAGTGGCTATCTGTTCTCCAGTAGAGTAATTCCCCATCAAAACGCTTGGATTTTAATAAGTTTGTCGTGTCCATAATAAGGTTCTGATTTCCGCGAACGCGAGATTCAGAAACTACTCGTTCGGATGGTCCGGGAATACTTAGGGTCTCGCCGAGAAAGTCTCCGTAGATTGATAGTTTGTCCGGCGCAAACAAGTGTAAATAGGAAATTCCGCGCTTTTTCAGATTGGCTCCTCTTGTATGCAATAGGTCGCACCAATCTTGCACTTCCTTGTCGGAGAAGTGAGATCTGTTGATGTAGTATTGTAGAACGCTGTTCGTTCCGCCGGTTAGGAATAGCCAGTCGTCCTGCCCTATTGAAACATCATCATTGATAAGTACGCTATTTTTGATAGGACTAGAGAACCTAGCTAATTCCTTCTTTTTTTTTTAAGTCTAGAGTCGTGTAGGGGAGGCCCGCCGTGCTGCAAAATAATCTATAGGATGGGTACAGCGCCTCAGATAGTGCGTTAAATGCTTCTTCACATAAAGAAATGTAATTAGTACCAAGGGAGTAGCGAATCTCTTCGAACGACTTGTCGTAGACGGGGTCTAGCTCGAGAAATTCGAAAACGGATGACATTGTCTTTCTTGCGTCTACTCTCAGGTCATTGTTGTCGATGACCATAATATTTTCTTTGCCAAATACATTCTTGAACATCAAGTATGGCCACAAATAATGACTTGCCTCCAATATTCGTGCTAAGTGCCAATCCATTGCTTCAACAGGGGAACAGGCTTTCTTGAAATCTCTCAAGAAAAAATCATTTTCGTTAACATCAGCGAGAGCCTCAATCTTGTTTATATTCTTCAGGTGAAAAAAGTGGGAAAGTGCTCGTTCAACCGGATCACGGCTAACGATCAATATTTTCGCATCCGCTTGATCAGCTTTGATGCAGTGAGGAATGCATCCGGATGATCCGGAAAGTGCGAAATATATCGGGCTCGCATCGACTGCTATACCACCTTCTGGGACATTAGGAAATTGTTTCTTGTACCAATCAGGGCCCAAATACTGATTGAGTCCGTAATAGTTGATTTCTTTTGCTAACCCGCCGAATACAAGAGGGTGCTTGCAAAGGTTCTCATGCAGGATTGTCGTCCCTCCTTTCATGACGCCGACAATAAATATATTGGGGAAATTGTCCATGCGTTTCGGCTTCCTCAGAATTATTCGGATAAAAGCAGTGCAGCTAAAAGAATGTTTCCGCTGCCGGCTGTCGTCGGGCTGGCGGGGAGTTGAGCAATGAATTTCGGTTCAAATGGGCTACAGACTTGCTTGCAAGGTTCGGGCATCCGGTATTGGAGCATTCATACCCCAAACTATTGGGGGATCATTTGTTGTGTCTTGTCATTGGTGTTCAGCATCCGTAGACACCATATTCTCAAAGGGTGGAGGACATATTG
>JAHEIA010000505.1 GCA_024639625.1 Chromatiales bacterium | reverse complement strand
CTGAGGTGTCGACCAGTGGGATACGCTGAAAATTGATATTCGTTCTGGAGAACTGCGGGACGATGAAGTGCATGTAATCGTGGATGCGTCGGTAGATCGTATCCATCACGTTCTCCCGCTCATACCCACGCTCATGGGTATCCCGTTTGATCTTCTGAATCCATTCCAGATTGATGGTCGGTGCAACCCCGATCAACAAGTCTACCTGTTCGCGGACGTTGTATTCATCGGTAACGACACCGCCATGCAAGCCCTCGTAGAACAGCAGATCGGTGTCGGATGGCAAGGGCTCCCAGTCGGTGAAGGTACCAGGCGGCGAACCGTGAAGTTCGGCCTCCTCTTCATTATGGATGTAGTATCGGCGCATTCCTGTGCCGATTTCGCCGTAGGAGTGGAACAGCTCGTACTGCTTGTCAAACAGATTCCCCTCCGGACCGAAGTGGCTGAGATTCCGGTTTTCTTTCTTCGCGCTCTTCAGTTGCTTGCGCATCTCCTTGCGGTCGAAGCGATGGAAGCTGTCGCCCTCAACTACCGCTGCAGAGATGCCCAAGCGGTGAAAGACGTTTTCCAGAGCGAACTTGACCGTCGAGGTGCCAGCCCCGGATGAACCCGTAACTGCGATTATCGGATGGCGTTGAGACATGTTGTACCTCCATGCATCGAATCGATCTGCTTGGTGTCCCGATCAGCAGTGCGGATCGCTAGGTGGCCGAGTACCGGCCGTCAGTCCCAGTGAACGGCAGCTTGGGACACGCTGCAAGAACAGGGTCAAGACCGCCGATATCGAAGACAGGATGACACTTGTAGAGCAGACTGAGAAGTGTGCGAGTACCGACCCGCTGCAAAAACGGCGTCAGACTTGGTTGCCACAGCCACCGCGAGGGCGGCAGTGGCCGAACGGCGACAACATTGCCACTGATGGTGGAGCGGCCCGTGGCACGCCTTCAGGCGCGGCTAGCTTGCGTCATGCACCACCTCGTCATGCAGCTGTGCCACGACCAGCGCCAACTCGCGCGCCAGCTGCTCCGGGCCGTGCTCGGCGAAGATCCGGGCCAACTCACCGTAATACCAGAGGACATCCTCACGCCCCGCGTTGAAACGGGCCCAGAGCCCATCGCCATGCTGGCGGTAATCGGCCAGAATCGCCCGTGCGTTGTGCAGCTTGTCGGCACAGGAGACGAGCTTGGCGGACCGCGAAACCTCCGGCAGATGCGCGAGATAGGCCCGTTTGCGCTGCTGCCAGGCCGGTTTCCTCTGCGCCAAGGTGTCCGAACAGGCAGCGACGATCTCGCCCACCGTTACGCCGAAACGGTCGCGGATATCCTCCAGGGTCGCCAGGCCACCCTGATCCTCCGGGCCATCGTGCAGCAATGCCGCGATCGCCTCGTCCTCACTGCCTCCCGCCTCCATCACCAGGCTGGCGACGGCGAGAAGATGGGAGACATAGGGGATCGCGGTCCCGTTGCGTTTTTGGTGCGCGTGCAGCCGGGTTGCGTAGATCAGGGCAGCTTCAAATCGCTCCGACAATACGATGCTCATACCTTTCCTTACAGGCCGATTGCCCACCATCATCCGAATTGACCCCGACGAACCAGTTCTTGAGTCACCGCTGGGCGGCTTGTGCGAGACGGCCGATCGATCTCACCGGTCGTGCACCTCGCCCACGGTGCAGCACCGGGCAGACAGTGTGACATCGCCGAGGGATTCACCTCCGGCGCCCGAGGCATCGGCGGCAGAACGCTGCCCAGTGCCAGGCCTGGAAAAGCGAGCCAGGCGCCTGCCCTTTCGCACCGGCACGGGGTTTTCCCTGGAACCGGGTCACCGCCAATGTTTCATGATCTCGCTCATACGGGTAAATTGCACTAAGCAATCACCGGGAATCCGCCCTTTACGCGGCCTTCCCGACCGAATGACTGGAGGCAGTCGTGAAATTCTTCATCAGTTCCCTGCTCGGCCTGTTCGGATGCGCGACGGCGCTGGCGCAAGGCAGCGCCGAAGACTCGCAGGGCTTCTTCCCGCAGCGGCTGAGCGCGCGGGAACTGCTGACGCATTGCGCATCGAGTTCCATGACCGATCGCGGAAGGCAGCAGCAACGGTACTGCCTGGGCTTTGTCAGTGGCGTCGAGGAGGCGCTGCGCCTCTCGCTGTCCGGTGGTTCGACGGCATCTCCGGCCGCGCGAATCTGCGTACCCGAGGGAGAATCCGCTCGCGGTATGGCGGACGCCTATATCCGCTATGCGGGACGCCGCACCACCGACCTTGCGAAGCCTGCCGCCTTGGTCGTGGCCGAGGCACTGGAGGGCTCATATCCCTGTACGCGATGACATGATACGAGGTGCCAGGGCAACCGCCACCGGATCATCCTTACCGGGATCGTCCGTCGGACAGCGGCTTTCGACCGACCCGATCGGGCGGTCAGGCAGGTTGCTACCAAACAGAGATTCCGATGCTCGGTGCACCAGCACCCTCTCCCCCGGTCGCTTTGGGACCATGATCCGTCTGAGCCGACGTGTACCTGATTCGGATCAGAGCGCCTCCTTGCGACCCCGATGCCTAGGCCTACTGCCTACCGCAGCTGTTTGATGACACAGGAGGCATGACGACGTTCCTTGTCCAACCCCTCAGTCCGAGGAGGCCGGCCAACAAGCTAGTGGGCCATGCGGGAAGTTCTGTAACACTCAGCCGATTCACGAGTCTTATCGACAAGGCACGTGAGCGTAGGACTAGCCAATGCTAATTCAAGCGATCGTAACGCCGGCGATGGGA
>JAHEIA010000504.1 GCA_024639625.1 Chromatiales bacterium | reverse complement strand
CGCCTCGACGATCTCGTCCAGATAGCAGATCCCTCCCGCACGCACCGCGCGAGCCAGGGGCCATCTACCCAGACGGTCTCGCCGCCGCGCACCAGGAACCGTCCGACAAGATCGGAGGCGGTGAGATCATCGCGGCAGGAAACCGTGATCAGCGGCCGAGCCAGGCGCCATGCCATGTGTTCCATAAACCGGGTCTTGCCGCAACCGGTCGGACCCTTGAGCAGCACCGGCAGCTGGTTTCGGTAGGCCGCCTCGAAGATCTCGATCTCGTTACCTGTCGGCTCGTTGTAGGGTTCCTGGCGAATGAAATACTCTTCCGGCGTAAAGTAAACGCACGCGCCTGTTGGTCCACGATCGAATACTACCGTTGGCTGCCGCATGTTGCGGAATAGCTTACCCGAAATGGCAATCGGTCAACGCCAAGCATGATAAGGAAACCCTAATAACGCATATCCAGTTTCTATCGCTGTATCGGAACATTCGATATGCCTTCACAGGCTTTTCGCTGGCGAGAAGGGTCGCAGGCGAGTAATGTATCGGGCCGGAATCCGAGGCAGGATGCACTCTAACGACCTATTAACCAAGCAATAAAGTCAAGTATTCGGCGGTCCTGCTTTCTGGTCGATCCCGCCGAACCCTCAGGCCGAATCCGCGACGGAGGAAGATCCATGACGGAAGTAGTCGCAACCAACGAGACCATTCTGGTGGTCGGCGGTGGGATCAGCGGCATGACCGCAGCCCTCGAGGCGGCCGAAACCGGGAAGCAGGTCATTCTGGTTGAGAAGCGCCCCTATCTGGGAGGCCGCGTCAGTCAGCTCTACAAGTACTTCCCGAAGCTGTGCTTCCCGACCTGCGGCTTGGAAATCAATCAACGTCGGGCAAAGATGAATCCGAACGTCACCGTAGTGACGATGGCCGAGGTGACGCGCATCGCAGGCGAATCCGGAAACTACAACGCCACGCTCAAGATTTCGCCACGCTATGTCAACGAGAACTGCACCGGCTGTGGCGACTGCGCCAAGGCGGTAGATGCCGAGTTCGACAACGAATACGATTACGGACTGTCGAAGCGCAAGGGCGCCTATCTGCCACACCTCATGGCGCACCCGATGCGCTACGTGCTCGACCCGCGGATGATTGGAACGCAAGACGCCGAGAAGGCGAAAGCCGCCTGCCAGTACGAGGCAATCGATCTCGACATGCAGGAAGAGGAACTCCAGGTACCCTGCGGCGCGGTCGTTTGGGCAACCGGGTGGAAACCCTATGATGCGGCGAAGATCCAGCCGTACGGCTACGGACGGGTGCCGAACGTGGTCACCAACGTCGAATTCGAACGCATGGCGGACCCCAAAGGGCCGACCGGCGGCAAGCTGGTTCGCCCCTCGGACGGCAAAGAGGCGAAGAATGTTGCCTTCGTCCAATGCGCGGGTTCCCGAGACCGCAACCACCTGCTGCATTGCTCGCGCGTCTGCTGCATGGCGTCTTTGAAACAGGCGACCTATGTGGCGGACGCTTACGGCGAGGGTGCGGACATCAGCGTCTACTACATCGACATCCGCGTCATCGACCGCTTCGAGGATTTCTACGAAAAGGTCAAACGCAGTGCGAAGACCAACTTTATCAAATCGAAGGTCGCTTCGATCGTCGCAAACACGGAAAGCGGCAACCCGGTCCTGCACGGCGTGGACACCGAGGGCTACAACCGTTACGCCAACGAGCATGACCTCGTGGTGCTTGCCACCGGGATGGAGCCGAGCGTAGACGCCGATCGTTTTCCAACGAAAATCGTGATCAACCGCGAAGGCTTCATAGAGCCCGCACCGGAGAACGGCGCCATCTTCGCCGCCGGGAGCGCAGCCGATGCGCTGGACGTGAATCGAGCCGTCCAGCATGCTACCGGCGCTGCTCTGCGCGCGATCCAGGTAGTCAACCGGGTCGCGGGAACGGAGGGTTAACCCGTGGCTGATGAAAAGAAATTTGCTGGCTATATCTGCACTGGCTGCGGCATCGGCAAGCGATTGGATACAAACCAGCTGGAGCAGATCGCCACCCGCGAGGGCATGATGCAGATCTGCAAACAACACGAGATGTTGTGCAGCAAGGAAGGCGTTGCGGCGATCCGCGAGGACATCGAGCAAGAAGGTGTCACCCACGTTATGATCGCTGCCTGCTCCCGCCGCGCCAAGGTCGAGGCGTTCAACTTCGGCACGGTCGCGTTGAGTCGCGCTAACCTGCGTGAAGGGGTGATCTGGCTGCGCCCCGAAGGCGACGAGCACCAGGAAACCACCCAGGAGATGGCGGACGACCATGTGCGCATGGGCTGCGCCGAGGTCAGATACATGACCGCGCCCACAGCCTCCGGGGAGCAGCAGCTCAACAAAAACATTCTGGTGGTCGGCGGGGGAGTTACCGGGATGACGGCGGCTCTGGAAACTGCAGCAGCCGGTTACCCGGTCCATTTGGTCGAAAAGACCGCCGCCCTAGGGGGCCATGCGGCGCAATTGTACAAGCGGGTGCCGTTCCGCGCCGCCACCTATGGAACCCCGAACGGTACCGACGAGCAGCTTCCGCTGCCGGAGGACTCCGGCGTGGCGGGTCTCATCGCCAGAATCGAGGCGGCACAAAATATCACGCTGCACCTCAACGCCACCGTGACCAAGACCTCGGGTGCCCCCGGACGCTTCGCAGCGGACATCACCACGGAGCCGGGTTCTACCCTAACCGAGAACTTCGGCGCCATCGTACAGGCTTCGGGGTTCACCCCCT
>JAHEIA010000503.1 GCA_024639625.1 Chromatiales bacterium | reverse complement strand
GTCCAGTGCTTGCAGCATCTTGGCTTCGATCTTCGGCGCCATCATACTTCGTCCGTGGGCGAGCGGAATCTCGGTGTCGGCAAACGCGAGATTGCGGTAGGGTGCGGGAACGAAGTCCTCTCGAGGTATTTCCGCCAGCACTTCCAGGACGCGCCGGTCGAATACCTCCCACGGACGGATCTGCTGCTGAATCATGTTGAATTTCGCTTGCGCGACCAGTCCTGCGCCGTTTTCGGTCATTGCAACGCCCGCCCGGAAATAAGGTTTCTCGATAATCCTCTAGCCTACGAATTTTGGCGCTCCCAGGCAAGTTGTATGGGTCCGAAATGCGCTCTCGACCCCTGGGTCCTGCCATCGCTAAGGCGCTGATTTTGAACAAACTGCAGAAAATGCGCAGTTGCATTCCGGGGGGGCATCAGTATATTGTCTGAATTCTTCGGCGCGCCTGTTGCGCGATTGAGCTGGGGGTGCCTGCAGGCAGGTCTTGTACGCGGGCTGAGAGAGACCCTTTGAACCTGAACCGGTTCGTACCGGCGGAGGAAAGCTAAAGTTGGCCACGGCTCCCCTGTCTGGAGTGCTTTCTTGTGTCGGGTTCGCCTTTGTTCTTTGGAGGCGGATCCTCCCCCTTGCACCCCTAGGCGCCAATCCCCGATGCCTCGAATCGTGTTCCGCCCCCCAACGTAAACCTCCATTGCCCCAGAGGCTTGATTGATTATGAGCGCTATTCCTGAAGATTTCGTCCGCAGGACAGCTGAGCTCTCGGAAGAGGTCACGCGGCCTTTCGCCAATTCGCGAAAGATTTACATCGCCGGCTCGCGACCCGATCTGCGAGTGCCGATGCGCGAGGTGGCCCAGACGGCCACCCAGACAAACGACGGCGTGGAGGGGAACCCCCCGATCTTCGTCTACGACACGTCGGGCCCCTACACAGATCCGCAGGTCAAGATTGATCTGCTGCGAGGAGTTCCTGATCTGCGCACCCCATGGATCGAGGAGCGCCAGGATACCCAGGTGCTCGCTGGCCCGAGCTCTGCGTACGGTCACCAGCGGCAAAGCGACCCGGAACTCGCCAAGCTGCGTTTCCAACATATTCGCCCGCCGCGTCGGGCACGGCCCGGGAAGAATGTCACCCAGATGCACTATGCACGGGCCGGGGTGGTTACTCCCGAGATGGAGTTCGTGGCGATTCGCGAGAACCAACGGCTCGCGGAGATGCGCGGCGACCCGCGGTACTCGAAGCTCTTGCGACAGCATCCGGGGCAGGATTTCGGGGCGCGTCTCCCTGTCGAGGTCGACCCCGAGTTCGTGCGCCGAGAAGTGGCGGCAGGGCGCGCCATCATCCCAGCCAACATCAACCATCCAGAGTTGGAGCCGATGATTATCGGACGCAATTTCCGGGTGAAGATCAACACCAACATCGGCAACTCAGCCGTCACGTCGTCGATCGCCGAAGAGGTAGAAAAGATGGTCTGGTCCGCCCGCTGGGGCGGCGATACGCTGATGGATCTGTCCACCGGAAAAAACATCCATGAGACCCGGGAATGGATCTTGCGCAACGCGCCGATGCCGATCGGAACGGTTCCCATCTACCAGGCGCTGGAAAAGGTGGAAGGCAAGGCGGAGGAGCTCAGCTGGGAGATCATGCGGGACACCCTGATCGAGCAAGCGGAACAAGGCGTCGATTACTTCACCATCCACGCCGGGGTGCGCCTGCCCTATATTCCGCTCACTGCGGACCGTGTCACCGGCATCGTCTCGCGCGGCGGATCGATCATGGCGAAATGGTGCCTGGCGCACCACCAGGAGAACTTCCTGTATACGCATTTTGCGGAGATCTGCGAGATCATGCGCGCCTATGACGTCTCCTTCAGCCTGGGAGATGGTCTGCGCCCGGGATGCCTCGCGGACGCCAACGATCGCGCACAGTTTTCCGAACTGGAGACCCTGGGCGAGCTGACCAAGCTGGCTTGGGAGAACGATGTCCAGGTGATGATCGAGGGGCCGGGCCATGTCCCGCTGCAGATGATCAAAGAGAACGTGGACAAGGAGCTGACCGACTGTTTCGAGGCCCCGTTCTACACCCTGGGACCTCTGGTTACGGATATCGCCCCTGCCTACGACCACATCACGTCCGCTATTGGCGCGGCGAACATCGGTTGGTATGGCACGGCGATGCTCTGCTATGTTACTCCGAAGGAGCACTTGGGGCTGCCCGATAAGCAGGACGTACGGGATGGTATCGTCGCCTATAAGATTGCCGCTCATGCCGCAGACCTGGCTAAGGGGCTTCCCGGCGCTCAGGTGCGGGACAACGCGTTGTCCAAGGCCCGGTTCGAGTTTCGCTGGGAGGATCAATTCAATCTATCGTTGGATCCGGAGCGGGCGCGTGAATACCATGATGAAACAATGCCCAAGGAGGCGCACAAAGTTGCCCATTTCTGCTCCATGTGCGGACCCCATTTCTGTTCCATGAAGATCACTCAGGACGTGCGCGACTATGCCAGGTCGCAACAGATCCCGAATCTCGAGGCGGCGGTGACCGAGGGTTTGCGGGAGAAGGCCGAGGAATTCAAGCGCCAAGGGGCGGCCATCTACAAGGAGGTGTGAGGCGTTGGGTCGGGGATCCGCGCCGTGAGACGCTCGCTTGCTGAGGGCTGTCTCTTGGATAGCGGGTCCGGTCCCCGGGAACCCATCCTGAAAATGCGGGTTACGGTGGGGGCTGCATGAGGATCGTCATCGCCCTGTGCCTCCTGATACCGCTTACCGCCATGGGTCAGT
>JAHEIA010000502.1 GCA_024639625.1 Chromatiales bacterium | reverse complement strand
GCGCTGCGGATGCTTCGTCGCGCTGCAGGAGGAAATTCTCCGCAGCGAGCCCGGCCTGCAGCAGTTCCCGTTCGATGTCCTGGGCGAAGGTCTCCTTGACCTCGTAGACATCCTGCAGCGTCTGATACTCCGCGATCGTGTCGCGCAGCGAGAAAAAATACTGGGCGATCACGATCAGCAGCAGCAGCCCCACCAGACCGAAGCCGAGCCCGATCCGCTCGCCGATACGCAGTTTGCTGGAGAGTCTGTGAAACATTGGCGAGGCTCCTCTACGCGAGCGGTCCGGGAATGGTTCGAAGATGGCTGGGTGCTCAAACGCACCGCCGCAGTTCGGTGGGAGTGTAGCCAGCCCCTGTTACGCGTGCGTTACCGCGGGTTCGATATGCTGCTCTTCCATGGTGGTGGATGGGGCTGGCGGGGCGTCGCCGAGCTGCGCGACTACGGACCGCAGATGCTCGCTCGGGTACTTCAGTGGCATCAGTTCGCCGCCGATGATGGTGCAGACACCGGCCCAGGACTCGGCGGCGCTGTAAATGATGTGGTGGTCTTCCATCCCGCCCACGTTGAGCCAATAAGTTTCGCTACGATCCAAGGGCGTATGGCCCACAAGCAGCGGCGTATCCCGCTCCACCCCCAGAGACTTGCGAAATCGCTTCAAGTCTCCTTTCGTGTAGCCGGCGGGCTTGCTCGGACGATACATGCGGTTGTTGATCAATTCGGGGATCAGGCCGGGGTAGCGGTAGATGTCGACCAACATCTGCTTGGTGACCTTGGTCTTCGGTGGGGCTGCATGACAGGCGATAAAATTTTTCGACAGTGCCACGTACGGCAACAGAGCGTAGAACCGATCCAGGGCCTTCTTGTAGGCCTTTCCCCGGACGTCCAGAACGGCCTTTTGCCACAGTAACCCTTGCGGTATCCCCTCCTTCGCTACCTCCTCGGAAAAGCTGTCGTGATTTCCCCGAAGGTAAAAGATCTGCTCCGGAAAACGGACCTTCAGGCGCAGGATCAGGTCCATGAGCAGGAGCGAGTCGTCCATTTCCTCCATCTGGCCATCGATCTCGGAATGCACCGCATCGCCCAGAATGACGAGGCAGGCGTCGCCGCTCTCCAACTCATCCAGAAAGGCGTTCTGGCTCAGTATCGTGAGCAGGTTGTCGACCTGGGCATGCAGGTCGCCGACGATGATGGGTGTCATCTTATTCGGTATGCGGACCAAACCACCCGGTTTGCCGCGCGCGTCCCGGGGTCGGTGTTTTTCCTCTTCCAGGATCGCGTCGATTGATTCCAGGAGCTCCAGGGCCTCCCGTCTCGGAAGCTGCTCGATGGGGCCGCCGTAGATCCGGCGGATGCGCCTGAGCTTCTCGATCCGATTGAGCTTTTCCTCATTCATGATCGGGGAAATGCAGGTCCCAGACCGGGAGAGGTCGCGGAATACCACCGCGTCTCCGTCGCGGCGGATCTCCAGGTGCCGATTCGCCACACAGTCGGGGTAAGCGAAGGCCGCCTGCTGCTCGGGGAACTGCCTCCCCAGGATGAGTTTCCCTTGGGGCGGCAGTCGGCAGAAGGCGCTGATGCGGCTCGAGCGGCTTTCCGGGTCGAAGATCACGAAGCCCGACAGGCGGGATTCCTTTCCCTCCCCGTTCAACGGGTATTCCGGGTACAGGTGCAGTCGTTTGCCGTCTCGGCCGAGGATCAACTGGATGGGAAAGCCCTCGAAGGGCACCCGCACTTTGCCGCTAGTCAACTGATAGGCGTCGCGCAATTTGACGTTCTTGCACTGCGCGAGCCCGGAGAACGCTTCTCTGAGGCGCACTAGCAAGTTGGTGGAGCCGGTAGCAAGCATTCAATCGCGTCCGCGGGCTTCAATGGCCAGGGGTGGCGCATCGGTACCCTCTCGTACATAAACATAGAGACCCTTGCGGTACAAATGCAAGGCCACGGCGCGAAATACCATTAATTGGTTGCTCACGATCGAGAGGCTCAGTTGCTCGTCGACCGGGTGTGTGCCGCGTTTCGCCCGCTCGCTGCGCTGGCGATACAGTATCTCTGCGGGCGGCACAAGAAACTCGAAGATATAGCGCCCGATCCAGTCCACGGACCAGAAGTGGCGCTTCGGGGGAGGGATCCGGATACGGTCCAGGTCGAGTTCGGGCGGCGGGTCTGCCGCCAACCACTCGTCGTCGAAGACCGCAAGCGCCTGTTCGAAGCCGACGAAGGGGAAGCCCATATGGATTTCCCTCGGTCGTATGGCCAACGCCTGGCTGGTCCACCATTTGTTCTGGCTCAGGTCGAGATACCCTTCCTCCGACCAGCCGCCGATCCTCCTGATCAAGGTGGATTTCCCCGCCCCGGGTGGTCCGGTGACGAGGATTTGGCGAAATTTGATCCCCGGGGGGAAAGGAACGCGCTTGATGTACTGATACTCGGGAAACGGCTTTGTCTCGAGTTCCTGCATACTCTAATGGCGTCTATTCTGAGGGGTCCGCTGCGCGGATCGATCGGCTCGGCCCCTCCCAGCGGGAGGGGCCGGTGCAGGTGTGGGCTAGCCGAAGATTCCCTTGAGGACGAAGAAGAAGATGGCCGCCAGTAACGCCCCGGCAGGCAGGGTCACGATCCAGGATACGACGATGTTGCCGATGACCCGCAGGTCTAGGGCCCCCATGCCGCGCGCCAGACCGACCCCCATTACGGCGCCTACCGCGATATGGGTGGTGGACACCGGCAGACCGGTCTTGGAGGCCAGCACCACCGTGGTAGCCGCGGCCAGAGTGGCGCAATAACC
>JAHEIA010000093.1:7077-9006 GCA_024639625.1 Chromatiales bacterium | reverse complement strand
CCGGGTCGAGATCGACCCGGCTACGGGGGGCTGCCTCCTGCTCTACGATTCGCAAGCGGTGACTTCTCCCCAGTTCATCGATGCTGTAGCGACACCGCTCAGCCGGCTTCTGCCTCATCTTGACGTACGAAAGATGATCGCCCGGGTTAGACTGGGACGAGGCTGAGTTGCTGCCGCCACTCCCGCACCGGCTCGGCCTAGGTTTGGGACTCGCGGTCTTCCTCATCGGTGTATCCGGGTTCACCCCGGCCGGGCCGCAGATCGCTGGTTGCAGCCTTCTCCCGGCCGACAACATATGGAACGTCGCGGTCGATACGCTGCCGGTCGACGCCCGTTCCGCCGCCTATGTCGACACCATCGGTTCGGACGTATCGGTCCATGCGGACTTCGGGTCCGGTATATGGCCGCCGCAAACCGGTGGACCGATCGGCATACCCTTTGTCGAGGTCGGGGCAGCGCAGCCTAGGGTGGCCGTCTACTTCCTGTACGACGAAGAAAGCGATCCCGGGCCCTATCCGATCCCCCCCGCTGCGCCGATCGAAGGCGGAGACTCCGCCACCGGGGACCGGCATGTCCTGGTCGTCGACCGGAGCGACTGTGTGCTCTACGAGCTGTTTTCCGCCTATCCCCTGATGGACGGGAGTTGGGAGGCGGGCTCGGGCGCCAGGTTCGACCTGCTGAGCAATGACCTTCGACCCGCGGGGTGGACATCGGCGGACGCGGCCGGTCTGCCGATCCTTCCCGGCCTGGTGCGCTACGACGAGGTGGCGTCCGGAGAGATCCGTCACGCGCTGCGCTTTACCGCACCGCAAACGCGCCGGGACTATGTCTGGCCGGCACGGCATTTCGCGTCCAGTCTTAGCGAACCCCGCTATCCTCCGATGGGACAGCGTTTTCGCCTGCGCTCGGACTTCCCGCTCGCCGGCTTCAGCAGCGAGGCTCAGGTGATCCTCCAGGCGCTCAAGACCTACGGTATGCTGCTGGCGGACAATGGTTCGGCATGGTATCTGAGCGGTGTGCCCGATGAGCGCTGGGACAACGACGTATTGCGCGAACTGCGCCAGGTCAGAGGCGCGGATTTCGAGGCGGTCGATGTTTCCAGCCTGCTGCGCGATGCGGACTCGGCCGGCACATCCGATGTCGCCACGGATGGTTGTCCACCGGGCCCGGCGGCCGTGGTGCAGAATGTCACCTACCCGAGCGGATCCGTTACGGATTGTCAGGTCCCGGCTTCCATCACAGCCGGACCTGGGGTACTGCTCGCCTCCGGTTCCGAGGTAACCTACGACGCCCCGCTGGTCATCCTCGCTAATGGCTTCACGGTCGCTGCCGGCGGCCTGTTGGAACTACTCGCCAACGCCGGGGCGCGGGCAAGAGAACCCTCGCGCTGGACTCCGCCCCGGAAGCTTACCGCAGCAAAGCGGCCGCCTCTGCGGGCCCGCTCTGGGAATCTTCGGTGATGGCCCGCAGCCGGCTCCAGCCGGCTTCTTTGCCCGGAATCTCTTTCCTGCAGGAGCGGAAAAAGGGCCGTAGCGACTTCTTCAGGTGCGGCACTACCGCCTTATTCGGGACCTCCTTCAAGGCACAGAAGATCGCCAGGGCATAGGTGCTTTCGTATTGCGTGAGATAGCTGCGGCGATCTACCGGTGCCGCGCCGCAGCTCCCACACGAACGTACCGGTGCGCGAAACGCGCTGTTGGCGAACATCAGCCCAAAGCCCATGAAGACCGCCAGCACCTCCGTTGCCTGGGGCCAGTAGGCCGTGCCGCCAGGCGGCGGATCGCTCGCCGTCCGCCCCAGGTAGTGAGCAAGAGTGTGGGCGAAACCCGCGATCAAACCTTCCGGATTCGCCACCAGGTCCGCATCATAAGGTACCGGGAGACGGTCTCTCGATCCCTCCCGCGCGGGAGGAATACCGGCGGAACCACG
>JAHEIA010000093.1:0-7067 GCA_024639625.1 Chromatiales bacterium | reverse complement strand
TCTGCAATCGGGCCGGTAGCTCCAGGGAACATTGGGTTTGCTCCTGCAACAGCAGCGGCCAGTGGCGCATTCCGGCGTACCCTTGCACGTGCTCGAACATCAGCTGCGCCATGCCCTGGACGCTGTTTGCCCGCCCCGGAAAATGGTCGTTCGAAGGTACGACCAGACGCGTCTCACGGTAGAAAACAGCGGTATCGAAGTTCCTCAGGCACCAGGCAAAGGTGTCAAACAGCCAGCGGGCCGCTTCTTCGTCGACGAAACTCTGTTTGGCAAATAGCCCGAACACCATCGGATGTCACCTCGTGTTGCGCAATCCGCCGTCTTGCCGGCGAGGGACCTCACCTTACCCCGGCAAGATCGGTAAAAACAACCGACGCTTCACGCCGGCAGACAGAGCAGGCTCCTAGGTGCCTGCCGCCCGCCGTGGGGGCACCTTAATTTGACCCGAGCCTGGGGAGGGATCTGGGGCGACGGGGTCGATTTCTGGCCGCCAGGGAACAGCAGGAGTACTATGGCATGAGGCAATTCCTACACCGTGGCCTGCATGACTGCCTCCCGTTCCAAGCGTAGTTGGTACATCAGCCTGGCGCTGCTGCTGGGACTCGCCGCCGCCGGCGCGGCTTGGATCATGCTGCGAGGGGAGGCAGACATCCCCCTCGCATCCGCGTTCCGGACCTTATTCCAGAGTGACCCGCTTGCGGATCATTTGCTTGCCAGCAACGGGCGCATCGAAGCAACCGAGATTGACGTCGCCACTAAGCTCGTGGGGCGTCTGGCGGAGGTAGTCGCCCGTGAGGGCGACACAGTGGAAGCCGGATCGGTTGTCGCGCGGCTCGACACGCTGAGTCTCGACGCCCAGTTACGCCAGGCACAGGCGGAGCTGCAGCGCGCGCAAAGAGACCGCGAGTACGCGCAGGCGATCGTCGCCCAGCGCGAGAGCGAACGCCAGTACGCAGTGCGCGAACTGCGGCGCCTGCAGGAACTCGATAAGAAGAGCTACGTTGCCGCGGAACAGGTAGACCAGGCCCGCACCAATCTGACCACGCTCGAAGCCGCCTTGCGCGCCTCCCGCATCAAGGTCGCTGAGACGGAAGCCGCGATCGCGGCCGCGCGGGCGCAGACCGACCGGGTCGCAGCGGACATCGACGACAGCGCACTCAAGGCGCCGCGCCGCGGGCGGGTGCTGTACCGCTTGGCGGAGTCGGGAGAGGTGCTGGCTGCGGGAGGTAAGGTGCTGACTCTGCTCGACCTGAGCGACGTTTACATGGTGATCTTTCTACCGGAGACGGTCGCCGGGAAGGTCGCTATCGGCAGCGAAGCGCGCTTGATCCTGGACGCCGGTCCGGAGTACGTGATCCCGGCATCGATATCCTTTGTCGCGGCCCGCGCCCAGTTCACACCGAAACAAGTGGAAACCCGCAGCGAGCGCGAAAAGCTGGTCTTCCGGGCGAAAGCACGCATCGCGCCCGAGCTGCTGGAACGTTACGAGCCTTTGGTCAAGGTAGGGTTGCCCGGGGTCGCCTACCTTAACCTGAGCCAGGAGGAGCCCTGGCCCGACTGGCTCGCACCGAAGCTGCCACCATGGCCGAAACCGCCCGCCAGCTCGTCCGACTGAGCGAGGTACGACACTGCTACCGCAATGTGCGTGCTCTGGACGGGCTTGACCTCGAGCTGCCCATGGGGGGCATGGTCGGGTTCATCGGAGCTGACGGCGTTGGCAAGTCGACCCTGCTCGGCTTGATCGCCGGAATTCGGGTCGTCCAGGAGGGGCGCGTCGAGGTACTCGGTGCCGACATGGCCAACGCGGGCCAACGACGCGAGCTGATCGGGCGCATCGCCTTTATGCCCCAGGGGCTAGGGCGCAACCTCTACCCGAGCCTTTCGGTCGGGGAAAACCTCGACTTCTTTGCCCGGCTATTCGGCCTCGACGCAGCCACGCGCACCTCGCGCATCCGCGAACTCCTCTCCGCAACCGCGCTCTTCTCTTTTGCGGACCGCCCCGCGGCAAATCTTTCCGGCGGCATGAAACAGAAGCTGGCGCTGTGCTGCGCCCTGATCCAGGAGCCCGATCTGCTGATTCTGGACGAGCCAACGACCGGCGTGGACCCGCTTTCGCGACGCCGTTTCTGGGAGCTGATCGGCCGGCTGCGGGCACGGCGCAGCGAGATGAGTGTCCTGGTCGCTACCGCTTATATGGAAGAGGCCGAGCACTTCGAGCATCTAGTGGCCATGCACGCCGGCCGCATTCTTGCCACGGGAAGCGCCCAGGAACTCAGGGCTCGGACCAGCACGCAGAGCATGGAGGCGGCCTTTGTCGCACTGCTGCCGGAAGGGCGCGCTCGAACGCGGGAGCGCCCCAAGGCGGCCCCGCCCATGGCGTCCGGCGAGACCGCTCCGGCCATCGAGGCGCGCCGCCTGACGCGCCGCTTCGGTCAATTCACCGCGGTGGAGAGTGTCAGCTTCCGTATCGCACGTGGCGAGATCTTCGGTTTTCTCGGCTCCAACGGTTGTGGCAAGACAACGACCATGCGCATGCTGACCGGCCTCCTCCCTGCCAGCGAGGGCGAGGCGCGCATCTTCGGACAGGCGGTAGATACCGGAGACCTCTCGCTCCGGCAACGGGTCGGATTCATGTCCCAGGGCTTTTCTTTGTACCGCGAGTTGACGGTGCGCCAGAACCTCGAACTCCATGGACGGCTGTTCCGCCTCGCTCCCGCCAAAATAGTGCACCGGGTCAATACGTTGATCGAGCGTTTCGGACTCGGACCCTTTCTCGATGCACGCGCCGAAGCGCTGCCGCTGGGCGTTCGCCAGCGACTTTCGCTGGCGGTAGCCGTGATTCATGAACCGGAACTCCTGATCCTCGATGAACCGACCTCCGGAGTCGATCCGGTCGCCCGCGACGACTTCTGGGACCTGTTGCTGGAACTGTCGCGGCAACAAGCGGTAACCATTTTCGTCTCCACCCATTTCATGAACGAGGCGGAGCGTTGCGACCGGATCTCCCTGATGCACGCCGGCCAGGTCCTGGCCCAGGGCACCCCGGACGAACTCACCTCATCACAGGATACCGGGTCACTGGAGGAGGCGTTCATCGCCTATCTCGAAGCCGCGGACGAACGGGTAAAACAAGACTCGGCCCCCTTGCCCTTGCCTTTGCCGAAGGATGAGGCCTCGGCGGCCAGGCCAAAGCCCCAGATCCGGCGTTTCAGCCCGGCACGTCTGCTCGCCTACGCACGGCGCGAAGCCATGGAACTGCGCCGCGATCCGATTCGCCTCGCCTTCGCGCTGCTCGGTCCGCTGCTGCTGATGATCGCCATGGGATATGGCATCTCTTTCGACGTCGAACGGATTCGCTACGCCGCCCTGGACCGGGACCGCACGCCGGCCAGCAGGGATTACCTGGAGCATTTTGCCGCATCGCGCTATTTCCAGGAGGAGGCCCCCATCGTCGACGATGCCGACTTGTGGTACCGACTGCGCAGCGGCCGGTTGACACTGGCCGTCGAGATTCCGCCCAGCTTCGGCCGGGACCTGAAACGCGAACGCCAGCCGGAGGTCGGTTTCTGGATCGACGGTGCGGTCCCTTTCCGTGGCGATACCATTCGCGGCTATGTTACAGGGACGCACCGGCGCTACCTGGAAGAACTGGCCCGTCGCACGGGGATTGCCGCACCACCTGCGGCGCCGGTCGAGGTGGCCACTCGCTTCCGCTACAACCAAGAGTTCCGCAGCGTATACGCCATGGTTCCGGGCATCATGATGCTGCTGCTGATCATGATCCCGGCGACCATGACAGCTGTCGGAGTGGTGCGTGAGAAAGAACTCGGATCGATCACCAATTTCTACGCGACACCCACCACGGGCATCGAGTTCCTGCTCGGCAAACAGCTCCCCTACGTCGGCCTGGCGCTGCTGAGTTACCTATCCCTGCTGTTGATGGCGCTGCTGCTGTTCCAGGTGCCTTTGAAGGGCAGTCTGCTCGGTCTCTCTCTGGGCGCCCTTCTTTTCCTCGTTGCGAGTACCGGACTGGGCCTGCTGATGTCCACTTTCATGAGCACCCAGATCGCGGCCATCTTCGGCACCGCGATCGCCAGCGTCATCCCGACCATCCTGTTTTCCGGCATGCTGTCTCCGGTCTCGTCCCTGACGGGGCCCGCCCGCATCATGGGCTACGGCTTTCCCAGCGCCTGGTTCAACCACGTCAGCGTGGGCAGCTTCACCAAGGGGCTGGGGCCGCTGGATCTGGTGTCCGACTATCTCGCGCTGGCGGCCTTCGGCGTGGCCTTTCTCGTGCTCGGCAGGCTCCTGCTGCGCACCCGGGAGCGCTGACGTGCGCCCGGCAAACGTCTATCGTCTCGGCCTTAAGGAACTCGTCAGCCTGCGGCATGACTTGGTGCTGGTGCTGCTGATTGCTTACGCGTTCACGATCGCCATCATCGCACCGGCCAAGGGGGTGAAGCTGGAACTCGCCAACGCCTCGGTCGCGGTCGTAGACGAAGACCGATCCCCGTTGTCCCGGCAGATCCGCGAAGGCCTGCGCCGCCCTTTCTTCCAGCCGCCGACGATGCTGGCACTGGGCGACATCGACAGCGGCATGGATGCTGGCCACTATACCTTCGTTGTTGACATCCCACCCAGATTCCAGGCGGATCTCGCCGCGGCGCGGCCGACTGCGCTCCAGCTCAATGTCGACGCCACCGCCATGGCGTCGGCCGGCAGCGGCGCCCGCTACATCGAGCGGATGGTGAGCGAGGAGGCGTCCGCGTTTCTAGCAAGCCAAGCCCTGGAGATGCCACTCGCGGTAACGCCGGTAACCCGCCTGGCGTTCAACCCCAACGGAGAATCCGCCTGGTTTCTCGCCGTCATGCAAATCGCGAATATGTGCACCCTGCTGGGTATCCTGCTCACCGGCGCGGCTTTGATCCGCGAACGGGAGCACGGAACCATCGAGCACTTGCTGGTGATGCCCTTGACACCCGTCGAGATCATGGTGGCCAAGATGGCGGCAAACGGTCTGGTCATTCTCCTGGCGGCGACCACTGCGCTGCTGGTCGTGGTGCGCGGCTTTCTCGAGGTGCCGATCGCCGGATCCGTGCCTTTGTTCGCCTTGGGGCTGGCAGTCTACCTCTTCTCCCTGACGGCGATCGGTACCTTCCTGGCGACCGTCTCCCACTCCATGCCCCAGTTCGGTCTTTTGTCGATTCCTGTTTTTCTGGTCATGTATATGCTCTCCGGCGCCAATACCCCACTGGATGCCATGCCGGAATTGCTGCAAAAAATCATGCTGGTCTCTCCGACGACGCACTTCGTCGCCTTCAGTCAATCCGTGGTCTTCCGCGGCGCCGGCATGCCATTGGTCTGGCCGCAACTGATGGCCACCGCCGCGCTCGGCGCACTCGCCTTCGTCGCGGCACTCATCCGATTCCGCCGTACCGTCAGCCTCACCCGCCTGTAGCGAGCTTGCTTGCGCCCACGGAGCCGTCCGGCCGCTTTGGCTCCCGGCACTGCCGATTCGATACCCGGTCGATGGTCTGTTGTGAGCACCCGAAACGCCACGGAGGATTGAGAATACGCAAGGCAGGCGGCGGGTTCTCCATGGTGCAATGAATTAGTACATTAGCTTTTTTGAATATCGAGGATACCGATGACCAGCAGAGGACACACAGCGCTGAGGAGAAGTCCCTGGGTTGCAGCCATGCTCTGCGCGCTGGTGTTGGTCGGCTGCGCTACCAACGCCCTCTTGCAGCGGCCGTCACCCGGTGCGCTGGTTCTGGGTACCACGTCCTTGCAGGACATTCTGCTTCGCTACGGTACCCCATCGAGCAAGAAGACCCTGCAGATTCGCGGGCACCGGATCCAATCTTGCAGCTACACTTTTACCGATCCGGGGGTTCCCGCCTACAAGATCCCCGAGGCCGAAACCGCGCGCGGGCTTTACCTGTACTTCGATCAGGAGGTTCTTGTCGGGTTCAATTATTTGTCCAGTTTCCCGGACGACCACACGGACTTCGAGAACGACCTCGTCGCGGACCTGGTGGAGGGTCGCAGCCGTGAGGCAGAGGTAATCGCGCGTCTCGGGGCGCCCAGCGGAGAAAGCATGTACCCGCTGACCAGGCGCCCGGGAACCCGGCACCTGGTGTACAGCTTTGTCCAGGTCGTCGCCCACCCGTTCGGACCCGGCCAGTCCACTTCCAAGACGCTGGTGATCGCCGTGGATTCGTCGGGTGTGGTGCGAGAACTCAGCTATCAGGAGGATTCTTCGTAGCCCAGGGCACCGGCAGAGAACGATTGCCCCGACGTGGCGTGCGGAATGGGGTTCTGTACTTCAAGCAGACTGTCCGCGGCCCGGATCTAGCGCCAGTCCAACCGGACCCGGAGCAGGACGCTGCGGTCGCCCTGCGCGGGATCGAGGACTTGCAGCGCCATGGTGTTGTTCGGATTCAGAGCCACCTCGGCCCCGTGCAAGGCGGCACCGATCGCCGAGCCGACTATGGCTTCCCCCGCCGGTGACAATCCCATCGTACCGATAGAAGAGCGCAGCGATTCCGCCACGTGTCTTTGGTTACTTCGCCGCGCCCGGCGGTACTCCTGACGTGACATCTCCGAGTCGACCGAGCGCAGCTGTACGCCTTGTGATCGGAACAAGCCGTCGGGCAAGAGCGTCTTGTCGTCCGCCGATGCTGCTGCCGTGAACAAGGCGCAAAGAAGACAACCGGTTTTACCAATCATGCGCTACCCAGTTTCCACGAAGGCGGCGGAGCATCCCGGGATGCCTTGATCGATACCGCCGTGTAGCGAAGAGAATAAGCTTTCTATCAACAACAAATTGTGCCCGGTTCGACAAAACGTCCAGCTTACCCTAGCATCCTTTGGCGCAGGAGCAAACTGCGCGGCAGGGTTCCGAAGCGGCCAAGAATCGGACTTGGGGTCCTGTCGCGCCGGATCAAGGGTGGTACATACACCGTGGCCTGGCGCAACGATCTCCGCGGGCCGCCTCGCGGCGTGCACACCAGTGAACGTGCATCGATGATCTCGGCGCAAGCTCGCCGCTTCCACAGGAAGGG
>JAHEIA010000092.1 GCA_024639625.1 Chromatiales bacterium | reverse complement strand
TATCCTGCCGACGACATCTCAGCAGACCCATCGAGCGGCCATCGGTTCACTGTAAGCCAAATCGACACTCGGCAAACTACGCCGCTGGTTCGCAGTTTTCAGCCTGCAGATAATGGGGATTTTGGGCAGAATAGCGCAATCGGGGCACGCCGCGCGTAGCGCCACAGGGAGACGCTGCGAGGTGGACGGGGCGGATCTCTGCGGCGGTTGCAGCCACCGGGACCAGGGAGGCTGGAACACTTGGATCAGCCCGATATCCGGAGGCAGAAGCGAACGCAAAAAATACCGTCCGCGGCATCCGGGAGCGCAGTGCATCGTCTGTCAGGGTGAGCCCCAGCGTATGCCCCTACAGGGACGCCGGGTGACGCCACAGGGGCTGCGGATTCGCCAGATGCAGCAAATCCGAGCGGACGCGGAAAATCGATATTCTGCTCAGGAATCCGCGGAGACCAAAGACCCGGTGGGCATCGGCGGCCTGGACACGGGCATCTGCGGCGAACCAGCGGTCGTCGGCTGCACGGCAGCTTCGCGCAGCCGGCTGGGGAGCCAGGGTGCCTCGTCCATGAACATCACTCCCAGCCATCCCTCGTCGCGGCGCACGACGAACCCCGTGATACGAACTGCCTGAAGCCGCTTGCCTACAGGCAGGGAGATCATGAGTTCTACCGGTTCCATGGAATCGATGCCGACGCTGGCGGAAAACTCGATTCCAGCTCCCGACATACTGGCGTTTCGCAGCCGTGCCTGAAAGGGACCACGTTCCGGGCCGTGAACCGTCACCGCCAGATCGGTTGCTACGCGCTCGCCTTCGCGTGTGTTCATTTTGATCCTTTCTGGGGTGCCGCTCTTCATCTTGATGCACTCGGCGCGCGGCCCGAACGAAGTATCGACAGAATCGTATCCTGCATACTGGCTGATCGCCGCCGGGATCGCCATTCGGGGATGCCGCAAACCGACCCCGTAGATCTACGCATATCGCCGGCCTCGCTTTTCGCCACCAGCAAACCGTGGAATCGGCGCGAGCGCGCTTGCAGCCATCATGCGGCTCCCGTTTGCATGGCCGGAAGCCGTGCCGACCGCGGGAGCTACCTTGCAGGCGCATCACACGCGGGCCGGAAACCGCCTATCCTTGAAACAATCGATGCCACGGAGGAAACCCTGAATCTGATCCGGGAAAGCCACGCCAACTGCGGGGTCGGAGCCCTGGTCGACTTGAGCGGACAAGCGACCCACCAACTGGTTACCGACGGCCTCCGTATACTCGCCAACCTCGATCACCGCGGTGCCCGCGGCGCCGAGGACAACACCGGTGACGGCGCCGGTGTGCTGCTGCAGACACCGCACGCCTTGTTCGCCGACGAGGTCCCCGGACTGCCGGCGCCCGGCGGCTACGGTGTCGCACAGGCCTTTCTGCCCCGGGACGAGCGCCGCCAGCGCCCCCTGCGCCGCTTGATCGAATCCATCTGCCGCACACGTTGCTTCGAGCTCCTGGGCTGGCGTAGGGTACCTACCGAACCGGCGGGGCTGGGCCGCACCGCTGCCGATTCACGGCCGACCGTGTGGCAGTTTTTCGTCGCCCCGCGCGAAACGATTGCGCCGGCGGAGTTCGATCTTCGCCTGTACGTGCTGCGCCGCTCGATCGAACGCGCCGCCGCCCGAAAGAAGCTTGGGGGCGCCGGCCGCGAGCTGTTCTATCTGTGCTGCTTGGACCGCCGCACGATCGTCTACAAAGGGTTGCTCACCAGCCAGCAGCTGCGTAGTTTCTATCCCGACCTGGCGGACCGGCGCACCGCATCCGCGCTGGTACTGCTGCATGCCCGATTCTCCACCAACACGCTCGGCTCCTGGGACCTCGCCCACCCGTATCGTTGTCTGGTGCACAACGGCGAGATCAACACCCTGCGCGGCAACCTGAACTGGATGCGTGCCCATGAGGCGGAGATGGCCTCGCAGCGTTTCGGTTCAGACCTGGAAAACGTCCTGCCCATAACGAGCGACGGGCTCAGCGACAGCGCGCTGTTCGATAACGTGCTCGAACTGCTGGTGTCCGCGGGCCGCAGTCTCCCGCATGCACTGCGCATGATGATCCCCGAGGCTTGGGACAAGGACCGTTTCATGGGTGCGGCGCGCCGGGATTTCTACGCCTACCACGCTGCACTCATGGAACCCTGGGACGGTCCGGCCCTGGTGGTGGCTACCGATGGCACGCGGGTAGCTGCAATCCTGGACCGCAACGGGCTTCGACCCTGTCGCTATTGCCTGACGCGGGACCGGCGACTGATCCTGGCGAGCGAAACCGGGGTACTGGAAGTGGCCGCACGGGATACGCTGCGTAAGGACAGGCTCAAGCCGGGTCAGCTGCTGCTCGCCGACCTCAAACAGGGGCGCATCATACCCGACGCGGAGATCTTCGCCGAGTTGACTACCCCACCCTACGGTGTTTGGCTGCGCTCGCATCAGGTGCGTCTGCGCGAACTCGCCGAGCAAACCAGGGCGCGTCCCCAGGGTCCCACGGGCAACCTCGAACGCATGCAGCAAGCCTTCGGTTACACCACAGAACTGCTGCGAGCGCTGGTGCTGAAGATGGCCGAGGGTGGTAAGGATCCAATCGGGGCAATGGGTGACGATACCCCACCGGCCGTGCTGTCGGAGCGCCACCGGCCGTTGTTCGCCTACTTCAAGCAACAGTTTGCGCAGGTGTCCAACCCACCTCTGGATTACATCCGGGAGGCGCTGGTCACCTCCCTCGCCGCGCCGATCGGACGTCGCCCCAATCTGCTCGTGCCCCAACCTACCCACTGCCGGCAGCTGCTGGTCGACTCACCCGTCCTGTCGGACCAGGAAATGGCTGCTGTCGCTGCACTAGCCGAAGCGCCGCGAAACGGCATCCGTGCCCGGCACATCGATCTGACGTTTACCCCGACCGAGTCGCTGCGGCGGGCCTTGGACCGGCTATGCGCGGAGTGCATCGCAGCGATTCATGCTGGCTGCGAGATCCTGATTCTTGCGGACACCTCGATCGGCCCGAGCCACATACCCATTCCCTGCCTGCTTGCCGTGTCGGCGGTGCACCACCACCTGATCCGCTCCCGGCACCGTATGCGGGTGGCTTTGGTAGTGAGTTCCGGAGAACCGGCCGCGGTGCATCACATCTGCACCCTGCTCGGCTACGGGGCCGACGCAGTCCACCCGTGGCTCGCCTACCGCAGCCTCGACGCCGTTGGCTCCAACGGCCGGACGAAGATCGACCCCCGACGGTGGCAAGCCAACTACCGTTCCGCGTTAGAGGGCGGGCTGCTAAAGGTCATGGCCAAGATGGGAATCTCCACACTGGCGGGCTACAAAGGCGCGCAGATATTCGAGGCGATCGGTCTCGCCCGCGAGTTCGTAGCAGAGTACTTCACAGGAACCGCCTGCTCCATCTACGGTGCGGAACTCGAGCTGTTCGAACGGGAGACCCGGGAACGCCACGAACGAGCCTATTCCGACCCAGTCGCCGCCGACCCGATGCTCGAACAGGGGGGTGAGCTGTACTGGCGCCGCGATGGGGAGCGGCACCACTGGAACCCCTACACCATCGGCAAACTCCAGCAGGCGGCGCGCGAGAACGACCGTGCGGCCTACCGGGATTTCGCCACCGAATTGAACGACCAGGATCGACACCCGTATAACCTGCGCGGCCTGCTGGAGTTTGCCATCCGTGACAAAGATGCCATCGACCTAGGGGAAGTAGAGCCGGTAAGCAGCATCGTCGAGCGCTTTGCCAGCGGATCCATGTCCTTCGGCGCCCTGAGCCGCGAAGCCCATGAGGCCTTGGCGGTGGCGATGAACCGCATCGGCGGCAAGTCGGGCACCGGCGAAGGGGGCGAGCAAGTGGAACGCTTCGGCACGGAACGCGCCTGCAGTATGAAACAGGTTGCCAGCGGCCGCTTCGGCGTCACCGCTCACTATCTCGCGCAGGCGAAGCAGATCGAGATCAAGATGGCCCAGGGCTCCAAGCCTGGCGAGGGCGGCGAACTCCCTGGGGCCAAGGTCGACGCGGGTATTGCCAAGGTCCGCTTCACGGTTCCCGGTATCGGGTTGATCTCCCCCCCGCCGCACCACGATATCTATTCCATCGAGGACCTCGCACAGCTCATCCACGACCTCAAATGCGCGAACCCTGCCGCCGAGATCCACGTAAAGCTGGTGGCCAAGGCCGGAGTCGGAACCATCGCCGCCGGTGTAGCCAAGGGGCGCGCCGACGCTATCCTGATTTCGGGCGACACGGGCGGGACCGGCGCCTCCATGAAAACCTCGATCAAAAGCACGGGAAGCGGCTGGGAGGTGGGCTTGGCCGAAACCCACCGCGTACTGATGGAGAACCGCCTGCGTTCGCGTGTCCGACTGCGTGCTGACGGCGGCCTGCTGACCGGGCGTGACGTCGTGATCGCCGCCCTGCTCGGCGCCGAAGAATACGGCTTTGGCACCGCACCACTGGTCGCACTGGGCTGCGTCATGCTGCGCAAGTGCCACTGCAACACCTGTTCGGTCGGCATCGCCACCCAGGACCCAGAGCTACGGCGCAAGTTCGCCGGGGCGCCGGAGCACGTTATTAATTACCTGCGCTTCGTCGCGGAGGAGGTGCGCGAGCTGATGGCGCGTCTCGGGTTTCGCACGCTGGACGATATGATCGGGCGCGTCGACCGACTACGAGCGAGACCGTTTCGCCATGCCAAGGGTTTCCCGGTCGATGTCTCCGAGCTGTTGCGCCCCGCTGCGGGCGAGGACATCCCGCGACGGGTACGCGCGCAGGACCATCGGCTAGACGACAAACTCGACCTCTCGGTAATCGAAAACACGGGTCCGGCTCTCGAACGCGGCGATCGCATAGTGCAGCACCTGAAGATCCGCAACCGCGACCGCACCTTCGGCACCCTCCTAAGCTACGCCATCACGCAACGCCACGGTGCCGCCGGATTGCCAGATGACACCATCCGCCTTGTGTGCACCGGCTCGGCGGGGCAGAGCTTCGGCGCCTTCCTGTGTCGGGGCATCACCCTGCGGCTCCTCGGCGACGCCAACGACTATGTCGGCAAAGGCCTCTCGGGCGGACACATCATCGTGGCCCCACCAGGCGACGCCTCTTTCGCTGCCGAACAGAACGTCATTATTGGCAATGTGGCGCTCTATGGAGCCACCTCGGGTGAGGCCTACATCAACGGCCAGGCCGGGGAACGCTTCGCCGTACGCAACTCGGGCGCGCGGGCGGTCGTCGAGGGCGTCGGTGATCACGGCTGCGAGTACATGACCGGAGGGGTGATCGTAATCCTTGGGCCGATCGGCCGGAACTTCGGTGCCGGCATGAGCGGCGGCGAGGCCTACATCTACGACCCGGACGGGGGTATCCAGAACAACTTGAGTCCCGAGCCGCTGCACCCCGAGGCGGTAACCATACCTTCGGATGCTCATCGCCTGCGACGCATGCTGCAGAACCACCTGGCTAGCACCGGCAGCGCCATGGCGAGCCGGCTGCTCGGCAACTGGCAGCAAAGCCTGGCCAAGTTCCGCAAGATCATGCCGGAAAGCTACGCCCGGGCGCTCGAGCGCGCCCGGCGCGAGAGCGACATCCGGGTCGCTGCCCCTCCTGCCGCCTGCGAGGCAATGGCTGGGAGCGAGAATCACCCGAACGGCTTCCAGCGGCATGCGCGCGCGCCGATTCCCTACCGCGACCCACGGCAGCGCGTTCGGGATTTCGACGAGATCTATGTCCCGTCCTGGGACGAAACGCTGCCACGCGCACAGGGAGAACGTTGCATGGACTGCGGTATGCCGAGCTGCATGGGGGGCTGCCCGATCGGCAACATCATCCCGGAGTGGAACGATCTGGTTTTTCGAGGCGCCTGGCGTGAGGCCCTGGACCGACTGCACGCTACCAACAACTTCCCGGAGTTTACCGGATACGCCTGCCCGGCCCCTTGCGAGAACGCCTGTACGCTGGCGATCAACGCCGACCCGGTCGCGATAAAGACGATAGAGCGGGCCATCGTTGACCGTGGTTGGGAAGCGGGTTGGATCGTACCGCAACCACCTAAGGTGAGAACCGGCAGGCATGTCGCGGTCGTCGGTTCCGGACCCGCCGGGCTGGCTGCAGCGCAGCAACTCAATCGAGCGGGCCACAACGTGACCGTGTTCGAGCGCGAAGACGCGATCGGCGGCCTGATGGTATACGGCATTCCGGACTTCAAGTTCGCCAAGCACCGCGTCGCCCGGCGAGTCGAGCAGCTTGCCGACGAAGGGATCGCGTTCCGCACGGGTGCCCACATCGGGGTTGATATACCTTTGGATGAATTGCGCCACGAGTTCGACGCAGTGTGTCTGGCCGTGGGCGCACTGGCTCCGCGCGACGTGAATATTCCGGGCCGGGAACTGAAGGGAATCCATTTCGGCATGGACTACCTGGTGCGCGAGAACCGTCGCCAGGCAGGACGCCCGGTCAACGAGCCGATCGAGGCAACAGGCCGGCGGGTAGTGGTGCTGGGAGGCGGCGACACCGGAGCAGACTGTGTTGCCACCGCACGCCGGCAGGGCGCGGCAAAGATCGTCCAGGTCAATGTCAACGCCATGCCGCCTGCAACGCGGACAGCCGATAATCCGTGGCCCGCGCAACCAGCGAACTATCGAATGACCTACGCCATCGTCGAAGGTGGGGCGGAAGCATTTGCTCTGAACTCGGCCGTTTTTCTCGACCTGGACGACGATGGCCATGTCGACGCAATCGACTTCGAGCGGGTCGACTGGGAGCGTGATCAAGCGGGCCGGCGCACAACCAAGCACGTGTTGCAGTCAGGCATCCGCGTGGCCGCCGATCTGGTGCTAATCGCTATCGGATTCGCCGGTCCGCAACTGGCGCCGTTTGCTGGGATGGGTTTGGAGACAACGCCCCACGGGACTATCGCCACCGACACGTCGATGATGAGTGGGCTTCCGGGGGTGTTCGTCGCTGGGGACGCGCGCCGCGGGCCATCGCTGATTGTCTGGGCGATCGGTGAGGGGCGGGAGGCGGCGCGGGCGATCGACCACTATCTGAGGGGTGCGACGCGCCTGCCTCTGAGCCTGAGCACGCCAAATCGACCGATCCCGCCGCGCGGATTGTAGAACCGACCGAGGAGCCTGTTGCGCCCCGAAGGTCCAAGCCGGCAACGGGACTGCGGCCGACCACCGCGATACGCCCGGTGGGTCGAAAATCGATCTACTGCTGGAATTCAATACACGCAGGATCCTTCAGATAAATCACGTTCCATTGATCTGGATCAATTCGGATGGAAATGGCCGTCGTCGACGCACTTTCTTATTAACTGAACGATTTCCGTGAGTTGCATCTGCGAATCCTCCATTCATTGGCATCCACCAATACTCTGCCGATCATTGACACCCGGACGCCAGCCACTAGCCTTAATAACAACGTGCCGCAAAGAGCACACCGTTTTCGCAATTATTTCCGTTTAGCTACCGAACCAGGATTTGGAGGAATGCCCGAATGAACTCTACTACTCGAAAATTTGGTGACATCTGTTCCTATTGTACGATCGGCGTCGTTGCCGCTGTTTCCGTAGTTTCCTTGGCGGTCCTGTTCTGGGTGGCCGCACTGTAGCAGCCAAAGAATTTCTCGCACCAGGCCCGCCTCTCGGGGCGGGCCTGCGCCTACCCTTGGCGAGGGGTCCGTAGTCGATCGGATTGCCATCGATTCTCATGGCCTGCCGAACACGTCCCGCGGAGAGCCTCAGTAGCGCAAGCGTCGTCGATTGGCACTAACGTTTTCGATCGGCGTCTGTCACTGAAAGATAGGGCGGCGCAAATGCGGCACGGCGGTTCGTGTTTGGGGTCCATCAGCAGCGCCCGCCGCCGAACCGCTAGAAGGTCAAACCGATGAACGCCGAGGGGCCGTAATAGTCCGAGTCGATCTTGCCATTCCAATCGCTTGCATCGATCTTCAGATCGAGATCCAGATACTCGTAGCCGAGCCCGAAATTGAAGTGCTCGAACGGATGATAGATGACTGACGCGCCGACCCGCCAGAGTCTGCCGTCGTACTTGTCGATGCTGGCGGAAAACCAATCGAGCCGGCCCTGGACCAGCCATCGTTGGTTGAATGCGTAATCGCCGTAGAGGCCGATATTGGGCACCACGCCACTGACGTCGGCCTTGTCTTTGTGATACCCCGCTAACTCACCATCTATAGTCGCCTGACCGGACAGCTTGGCTTCGAAGGAGAGGTAGTGCAGACCGGCACCGGCTCCCAACTCCCACTGATTGTTCTTCAAGAACGAATACCCGCCAAAGGCGCGCGCGATGTCACTCTTGAACCGGCTTTTCACCAGTGCCCCGAGGTCGAACTCCAGATCGCCCCACTTGATGGGATCTTCGAGGTAGCGAGAACCACTATTGTCGAGGCCGAAGTACTGGCTCTCAAGGCGCCAGCGGTCGGTAATCCGCCACCGCAGCGACCCGAAGGGCGCCGTGGAATCATCGTCGATACCGAGCATACCTCCGCTGATATCGGTGCCGTCCTCTCCGTCGCTGGCGTCCAATTCCAGCCGTGGATCCGAGTTGGCGAACATGGCCCCAGCTTCGATCTGAAACCTGGTGCTCATCATCGGGTGAATGGCCTGATAACCCGTGTCGGCAACGGCCGTAAGCGGCGCAGATCCGAGCAGCGCCAGCGCAAACGCGAGGTCTCTCGTGCGCATCGTCCGCTTCATAGTCAAAAAATTCCTCGCCGATTCTTGTTGCAAATTAACCACGTATGCGCATTTCACCTAGAACACCAACACGTATAGTGTAGCAAATAACCAACGGAGATGCCGCCGGTCTCGCGCTGCCGATCCGCAGGGACTCTTTCTCCGGGCACCGTCTCCACGCGTTGGCACCCATCGTGCGCTCCTAGGCGCCGCTGCTCGACGTCCGTGCAATCACCTTTCTTGATCTCTTTCCAGTCGGTGGCTAGCGAATAAAAGTGTCCGACAGAACCACCAG
>JAHEIA010000091.1 GCA_024639625.1 Chromatiales bacterium | reverse complement strand
GCTGCGGCGAAACTCGTCGCTGGTGAAGCGCTCCAACGATTCCTTGACCAGACCATAATAGGGAAAATCCGGGCGCTGCAGGCTGACGCCGATAAACCACGGAAGGACGATGGCGAGGAATATCAGGAAATTGCGTGGGGCGAAGGCGAATTTGACCCAACCTCGGCGCCGGTCGAGCAGATTGAACGCGACCATTACCAGAATTGGCAGGAGGAAACCCACAGGCCCCTTGACGAGCGTCGCTACAGCACCGCAGGCAGCGGCGACAGCGTACCATTTGCGCCTCTGCCCACCGCCATCGGCCTCCGCGAGGTAACTGGAAAAGATCGCCGCGCTGACGAAGAACGCGAGTGTCATATCGAAGATCACGATGCGCGCGAACGCCAGGAAGAGCGGTGCGCTGGCGGTGACCAACAATGCCAGAGCCGCGGTGCGCCGATCGTACTCCCGGCGGCAGAAGGCGTAGACCATCGCCAGCAGTGCGCTGGCGAATAGGGCGGAGGAGAGCCGCGCTGAGGTTTCCGATTCGCCGAGCAGGGCGAATGCAGTGGCGACCGTGCGGAAATAGAAGGCCGGCTTATCGAGATAGGCCATCCCATTGTACAGCGGAACCAGCCAGGCCCCGGTGTCCAACATCTCGCGCGCAACCTCTGCGTTTCGTCCTTCGTCCGGCTGGATCAGAGGATAGGAGCCGATATGCCAAAATAGGGTAACTAGTGCAACCAGAACCGCCAGCAACAGCAAGAGACCCTCTTGACGACGAATGGACATGGTGCCGTACCTAGGCGTCGGTTCCGTGGTTTCCAGGCCGCGGAACGCAATGGAATGGGGCTGAAGGCATAGGGCTGCAGTTTATCCGTTTTGCCCGACATTTGTCTCAGACTTCCGCCGTGGCCCGTTTACCCCAGGGGTTCGCTCCGGGGAGTGCCGTGCGGCGCTTCCTGCCACCAGTGCTGCTCGCAGGGTGCGGGTCTCGGCCGCGCTAGGGTAAGACCATGCGCGCTGGGGTTCGCGTCTCCACTCCGGCTCTCGCTCCAAGGGCAGGCGACGCAAGAAGACGGCGGAATAGAGCTCGGCCTATGGAGGCAGATCCGTACCGTGAGTTTTCAAACAATAGACGTCCGGCTCGCGCCAGGACCCATCGAGGGCAAGCCTAGCGCGGCCCCCCACGGCAACTCCGGGCCCTGGACGGGCCCCCATGTCTTTCTAGAGGCTGGAGCCGGCTTGCCCGCTGGCGATTATCTTGCGTCCAGCTTCGGGTACTTGAGATACACGTTCTTGGCCGCTGACAGGTTGGCCAGGGTTACGGTGACGGTCGTCAGATCCACGTCTTCGAAGTTGGCCCCGGCGAGGTTTGCCTTGCGCAGGATAGCACCGCTCAGGTTGGCTTCACTCAGGTCCGCATTGGCCAGATTCGCATTCGAAAGATCCGCCCGCAGCAGCGAAGCCCCCGAGAGATTCGCCCCCTTGAGACTTGCGCCGGCCATATGTGCCCGGTTCATGATCGCCGGAATGCAGTCTTCGCCACCGAGCTTCGCCCCGTCGAGCCGGGCACCCGTCATATTGGCCGCATTGAGGTGGACATTGCAGAGATAGGCGCCGGTAAGATCGGCGCCGCGCAAGTCAGCGTCGATCAAGAGGGCCGAGCCGACAATCGCCTCACGCAGGTTGGCGTTCTCCAGGCGGGCATTGTGCAAGTCGGAACGGGACAGGGTCGCTTTCGAAAGGTCGGCCCCGCGGAGGTCGACGAACTGCATGTCACAGGAGGTGACACGCGCGTCTTGCAGGCAGCATTGTGCGAGATCGGCCGCGTTTCCGGCCACACCGTCACCGAAGGTGGCGCCATCAAGGTCGGTGCCTTTCAGATTGGCCCCGCGCAGGATCGCGTTCTTCAGGTTGGCGCCTTCCAGGTCGGCCCCTTCCAGGTCAGCATCAGTAAGCGTCGATCCCTGCAGGTTGGCTTCCCGCAGGTCCATGCCGCGAAGATCGGCGCCCTGTAGATGGTAGTGATTGATGTCCATCCCCGCGAGGCTCTCAGACTCGGTGCTGAGCAAGATCTCCCCGGTGTCTTTGTGTTTGATCTCGACCATTGCTGCTGCCCTTTTTTTCGTTTGTCGCAAGATGTCGGAACGGAGTTAAGACTATAGTATAGGTCCGCTCCGTGCGCGACCGCTGGGCGAGGATCGACCCGCCTTACAGTAGATGCCTGCCATCGAACAGATCCGCTTCCAATCGGCTCGGATCGACACCTTCGAGACAGCCGAGATTGGCGCGGTAGTGAGTAGGTGCCCGGGCGGGTTGGTGGAACGGATAGACTCCGCAGTGCGCGCAAAAATAATGGCGGGCGGTCTTTTCCCCGAACTGATACAGTCGCAGATCCGGCCCACCGGTCAGCAGCCGGAAGTTCTCCGGTGGGATGGTTAGCGGAGTCATCATCGCGCCTTTGCGGATGCACAGCGAGCAGTTGCAGCGCAGTCCCTTTTCGATCGGTTGGGTCGTAAACTCGAATCGGACCTTGCCACAGTGGCAACTGCCGCGATAGGTTCTGATCATGAGCCGCCGCCTCCTGACGGTTAGGATGCCAAGGCTCATCATACGAGGCGAGGAGGCAATGGCAAGCCGGGCTGCGTGCCGATTGCGAGGAGAAAGCATGAAATTCAATATCGAAGCAGATGTCACGCCGGAGGAATTGCGCAAGCTCATGGGCTGGCCCGACGTCGAAAAGTTCCAGCAAGAGATGTTCGAGCAGATCCGTGCACAGATGAAGTCCGGTGCGGAGGGGTACGATCCTCTGAGTCTGATGAGGCCCTTTCTTACGCAGTCGCTGCAGTCGATGGACCTGCTGCAGAAGGTCATGGGTGGCGCGATGCGCGGCTACACCGGGCAGACGAAGAAGGGCTCGGAGGAATAGGGAAGGCGGACCCGGTCGCGGCAGCTTTGGCTCGGTAGCAGCCGTGCTGAGAAGATCCTTTCAAGAATAGGGTACGGCCGCTAGCGCGGGGCGCCCCAGCGTTCATTGCAGCGGCGTAAGACGGATGCTCACCGGCAGCCGGTCCCCGGGATCGTAGGACAGTCGCTTGGTTTGCGTGTGTCCCTGGTAGCGGTAGGTCACCCAATAGCCCAGGATGCGTTTCTGGAAATCCTGCTCCTCGATCGAGCCGCAGCTCGGCGGGCTCGACCATCGGCTTCTTTGTCTGCGGATGTCCCGGCCGATGCTCGACGCGATAGCGGTGTTTTCTGCGCTGGCCCAGCGTGCATCTTCGCAGGTCGTTCGGGTCGCGTACTGATGGCGGCCTTCGATGATCGGGTCGACCTTTACGACTGAAGCGTAATCACGGTATCCATCCAGTCCTTTCGCTGGTGCGGTTCCGGTCAGGCAGCACAATAACGTGACTGCGCTACGTGTAGCCATGCTCATCATAGCGGATCCTCCTGTGGTGCGAAGCCCCATTGCGCCAGCAGCCGTCTCCCTTGCTGTAGCTGGGTTGAGGACTCCGCCAGCATCACGACATCGAACCCTCCCGCGGGACGGCGGAACCAGTCGATCCGTATACTGCCGAACGCCGGTTGCAGATGGGCGACGAGCGCGGCGGCGCGGTACGGTCGGAGGAAACGCGTTACGAGGATCTGCTGCCCAGGTGTCGGCGCTGCGGCGACCTCCCGAAGCTCTCTGTCGGTGGAGTTCCGCAGGACGAAATCGAGGTGCCTGAACACGTACCCGCTGTACCAGGCCGCGCCCTTGGGCAAAGGGGTGGAGTCGACGGCAATCCGAGACGGGCCGTAGTTGTATGCGGCAAGCGCGCGATGTGCGTTGCCCTGATAGCGCTGCAACAGCTGTTTCAGGTAACGCGCTCCGGCGTCGACGTTGGTGCAGGGGTCGAGCAGGTCCTGGCGGTCCTGGATGCCCAGGTGCCGCGCGGTCTGTGGCCATTGGATCTGCATCAGTCCGTACGCGTTGGCGTTCGATCGGGCCTGCGGGTCGAATGCGCTTTCACCGCGCGCCACCGCGATCAACAAGCCTTGCGAAACACCGTGGACTTTTGCGGCGCGCCGGAAACAGTGGGCGTAAGGGAACCGGGTCGCCGGTACCGCAGCCTTGGATTCCGCCAGGGCGACCCGCCAGCGGTCCTCGAGATCCGTGTCTGGTGCGGGCTTGGCGCCAGCCGCGCCTGACTGCGCGTTGGCGATGGCGGCGCAACATACTATTACCCGCAGCAGACGATGCATCATCGGCTTTCGTCCAGATGCAACTCCAGGCCGGTCACCTCCTCGATCCTGGTGATCAGGTAACGGCGGTGCGCTTGGTCCCGGAAATCGAAGGCTACCCGGAACTGCGCCGGGGATACGCGAACCACATCGACATCGACCGCGGTGGACGCATACAGACGCTTGGCGAATCCCCGGGCCGCGAGCTCGCTGCGGAATGCACTCCAGAATAGCTGGCGCGTCGGTGCGGCCGGGTGAAACCCGGTCTCCGCATCTGCTTCCGCGTCTTCCTCCGCGGGTTCTTCTCCCTGCGCTGCCGGGACTGCTGTGGCCGCATTCAGCGGAGCGGGCTCGGCGTCGGGGGAAGGCCGATTCAGGGGCGCCTCGACCGGGGGCTTTTCCAAGTCCGAGTCGCCCGGGTTCCTTGGCGCGGCGAGCGGCAAGTGGCCGGTATCTTGCGGGGGCATTCTTGACGCGAGCACCCGTAGGATGCCCTCGGTCGCCCGATTCAGGGTCTCCACCGCCGGCTCCGGGCGCAATGCGACAAGGAATCCGACGCCCGTAAGGCAGGCGCCGAGGAAAAATCCCAAAGCCTTGAACATCCGGAACTCCCCCTACGGTATGCGGTTTGCGGCCCAGGCAACCCGGTCGGCATGCTGCTCGACCATGTGATCCAGGCGGTCCAGCCATGGACCCAGGAGATTGCCGGGGAGGGTTGGCGCTGATGGTGTTCGGCAACCATCGGGCAGTTCGCTCAGATGTTGCGCGAAGCGTTCGCCGAGCTCTGCGCCATTGACCGCGATCGTGTACAGGGTGGCCTCCGCGAAGAGCGGTAGGCGGCGCAGGCGGAAACCAGACACTCCTGAAGGGAAATTCAGGGGTTCCAACCGCTGTTCGCAGGCGCCGGGCAACAGGCGCACCACACCCTGTTCCAGACTGTGCGAAATCAGAAACACGCGTTCGGTGCGACGCAGTGCGAGTTCCAGCCGATAACAGGATTCGTCCGCTGCGCTGCGCCGAGCGCAGTGGCCCCTGGCGGGCAGCAGGGAGAGCAGGGGCGTGTCCGGCCGCTGTGTGGCATCGGGTGGTTTGTTGCGGCTGCGTGATCCGGTGGCCAGATAGGCGGCGGTGTCCATCCCCGAGAGGTGGGTGCCACTGTCTCGCGGCTTCAGAGCGATCCAAACCTGATACAGCCCTGATTGGATCTCGTGGGCTTCACCCTGCAGGAGGAATGTTGCTTCGCGTGCATCGTCCGTGATGCGGACCTCGCGATAGCGGGAAAGATGGTTGCCGATGAGACGCAGCGTGGCGGAGAGCAAAGGTAGGTCGGCCGGCGCGTGATCAACGTACAACACAAGATCATCCTCGTCTTGCTGCTGCAGCAGACAGCTTAAGTTGTGCGCCAGGTAGTCTGCCGCCAAGTCGCTTTCGTCCCGCTGGAACGGCAACACCCGGAGGCCGCGCAACGCCTGGTCTGGCTGGTTTTGCCCCAGTGCCTCGGTCTCGCTCGCGGAAAGGTTCCCCTGCCAGGTCATGCCGAAGCCGCTGACCCATTCGCCGGCCCGCCGGTCCAGTGCGCGCACCGATACTCGAAACCGGTTGTCTACGGTTTCGCTGATCTCGATGCCGATGTAATAGGGGGATTCGCGGATATTCCTGCAGGAGACCAGGTCCAGTCTACGATGGTGCTGTGCTTCCGGATGCGAGGCCAGCCAGGGTAAGGTCACTCCCGGCGTGTTCAGAAGCTGGTCTCTGATCTGCAGCCGCATACTTTGCGTTAAGCCGTCGATTCTGGGTTGGATCTCGGAGCCGCTCAGCTTCACCAGGGCAACCGGTTCGTCACGGAAGCGCGGCTGGGTGCTGAGCTGTGTCGCCAGATAGGGGCCGAGGTCCTGGTCGACCCAGCGTTGCAGGGAAGACCTGGGGCGCTCATCGGTGCCGAGATCCGTCGGCTGGAGAGCGCATGCACTCATCAGCAGCACTACCACTAGCAGCGATAAACGGTGCCAGCGCCGTATCACTGAGTTTGCCCTCGGGTTAAGTCCACGGCCCCGTCGCCGCCGATCACCAGGACGCCTCCGGCGGCGTTACGCATCAGGGCCGTCACGCTGTGCTCGACGGAGGCCGGCAACTCCACCCCCCAGACAACGGGTTGCGGGGACGTTGCTCCAGCCGCTAGCCGAAGCGCCTGTCGGTACGATGGCGGAACCGTCGCCGGGGACATCTCGTAGAACCGGCGCGGGAAGGCGTCTTCAGTAAAGATCGGCCGCGGACCCCGCAGAGTCAGGCTCCAAGCCTGCGTGCCCAGCATGGCAAAGAAGCGGGCGCTGCGGGTTCGCAGCAGTCGGTCCAGGGCGGAGTCGGACTCGAAGCGCAGGACGAAGCCCGATTCTGCTGGGGCGGCAACGGGTCCGCGAGGTGCTGGTTGCCTCTTGTCGGCGGGAGGGATGGGCTCGGGGGTAACAGGCTCCAACGACCGCTCGATCGTTGCTTGCCTTGTAAGTTCCTCCCGGGTCTCTTGGAGTAGACGCTCCGTATCCGCTAGTTGCCGCTCCCGGTGGCGCGTGGTCCGCTCGGCGGCGGTGACGCGCTGTTGCTCTCGCGCTAACTCCCGGTTCAGGCGGTGCATCTCCGCGCGGGCCAGATCCTGTTCTTTTCGCGTCCGTTCCTCACTCGCCAGGACGGCGCGGAGTCGGCTTTGCACTTCCGTCAACGCAACCTCCGCCTGCGCGATGCCGTTCTGTTTCTCCTGCAGACGATCCTTCGCCAGCGCCGCCTGCTGCTCCAATGTGCTGAGCCGCAATTGCCGCGCGCTCACTTGGCGCAGCAGATCGGGATTTGCCGCCGGCTCGGGCGGGCTTGCTTCGAGCGGCTGGGGGATGCTGCGCACGAGGGCGAAGACCGCGGTCAGGCAGAGACCGAGAATCGCCATGAAGCGCATCACATCGGTTTGCAGCGATTCCGTATCCGAGGTGGGTCTGCGACCCGGGAAGCGAAGATGGCGGCCCGGCCCGTGTCCGATCATCGGTGCGCCCTTGGTGATTTTGCTGCGTCAGTCGGCCAGGCGGGGAGCCGGTGAAGCGAATCGCGGATCTCGCCGAGCAGCCGCTCCAGCTTGCCGGTCGCTCGCTGTTCCTGATCGCCATAGTAGCGATTCAGACGAACACCGACAAAAAAGGTCTTTCCGAGGCGCATCAGGTAACCGCCAGCGCCACCGAGGATGGTGGTGGAAAGTGCGGTCAATATACCCCCGTCCACCAGCCGCTGCAGCACCGTGAATGCACCGGCCTCGGCGATCACCTGTGCATCGCCCAGGGCGTAGAGCAGGGCGCTGCGCATGCCGATGGCGGTCCAGATCACACCGATGCCGAAAAACAGGCTGATCCAAACGTCGGTCAGGTGCTCGAGCTGGACGATCTCCTCCTGCGGCCGGTCCGCGTCAAGCCGCTGGGCGAGCCTGCGCAGGCTCCGCGCATAGAGCACTAGCGTGAGGCCGAACGGAAGCACCGAGAGGCCGAGATTGCGCTGCGTCCAAAAGACCAATAGTTGCACCTCGGGTACGCGTAGCAGGGAGACCGACAGGATGCCCAGCGCGACCAGCAGGTAGACCATGACAAGCCCCAATCCAAGGCTCAGCACCATGCCAAGGAAAAGGCCCCGCAAGAAGCTTCCTCCCCGTTCTGCAGGCATCAGGCGTTACTCGAGGGGACCGCAGGCGGCACAAGTGGCCTCGAGGACCAGCTCGGCCTCGCGGTAGAGTTCGTGCGCACGGTGGTATGAGCGCCGGTCGTCACTGATTTTGAGTAATCCGCGCTCTTTGTCTGCCAACTCGTCGCGCATATCCTGAAGCACCTCGGTTTGCTGCGGGCATGTCTCCGAACAGACGCTGTAGTCGCCTTGCATGGATACATACTTGACACCGAAGTAACGGGTATAGAGCGAGCGCGCCTGTCGCTTGCTCAAGAGGTCTTCATCGTTCGCCCATAACAGAAAGTCACTGAATTTCGCCTTGTTTTCTTTCTGCGGATCCCCCTCGGCGATGCTCAGCAAGCGGTTGAAATAGCCATCGAACTCGGTCGCGCATCCTGTGCCCAGGTCGAAGCGGGCGCTTCCCATGGCCTGGTCGAGATTGTGCCCCTGCGGCGGTTGACAGGTCGGCGCTCGGGACGGATTGCTGTTGCAGGCCCCAAGCGTTGCGCCGAGAGCCGCTCCGAGGAAGATCTTGCTGGCTCTGGTTATTTTCATCGCGTCGTCTCCTCTGGGTTCTTTTTAGAGTTGCAGCGGGCTGCTGTAATCCTGCTCGGGAAGATGCACCGCTTCTCCTGCCACCGGCACGTTGCCGGCGTCCTCCCCGAACAGGATCGATTTCACCCCGGCGACGATCTCCTGCATCTCGGGCGTTATACTGCCGAACGACTGGTTCAATTGCTCCATCAAGGTGGCCCGGCTGATTTCCTCCTGGGTTCGGGCGATCAGCCGGGAGGTCTCCTGCATGTCGAGGTAGATGTCGGACGCGACCACGGCGAGGGAGGAGTTCACCTCACCACCCGGGCGAGCCACCAGTTGGTAGTACTGCTGAAAGCGGTCGCTGAGCCGCATCCCGGAGCGTCCGCGCAGCGATGGCCGATCGCTGTTGACGGCGCTGTCATTTCCCGCGAGCAGCAGCTCTTGGAGGGTCCAGGAGGTCTTTTTCTGCCCCAGCTCCTTGCGGATGCGCTTTTCCAAGCTGTTGGAGGTGGCATTCACAGCGGCCTCCATCTCGGGTAAGCGATCGCCCATGACATTCAACATCTCGAGATAGGTGGCACCG
>JAHEIA010000090.1:6185-9018 GCA_024639625.1 Chromatiales bacterium | reverse complement strand
CTGCCGTCTAGAAGCACTCGAACTAGCGGTGCCGGGGATGGGGTGCTCATCCCGAAAGGCACCACCCTGGCCGATGCGGAATGGCTGCTCATCGATGCCGCGTTAAAGGACTCGGACTACAATCGTAGCAGGGCGGCGAAGCTGCTGGGCATCGGCGAGCGCACGTTACGGCGCAAGCTGAACGAGTCCTGATCGCCGAATCGCCCGCTTGCCACGAGAAAACGGGGTTTGCAGGTGTTTGCGGAGCCCAGACTCGGAGTGGGCTGAGCACGCCTAACCCGTTCCCAATCTTTATCTCGGTTTCCTTTCGCCGGGCCGGCATGTCCGGCCAGCTTGGCCGGCGTGCCCTCCTACACTCGGCCACTCTGGCCGGGCTCCACTCTAAAAGGTTTAGAGTTTGTCTTAGATATCAGCTAGATAAATTCTGGCACGGTGATTGCCTACTGGTAAATGCAGATGATACAGCCGGACCTTAAGGTCCGGATTGCCCAACTCAATAGGAGGTTTGAAATGTTCGGATATCTGACCGGGTTCGATAACGATGTATTCGATCAGTTCGAACGTATGCGTCGGGAAATGGACCAGTTGTTAGGTGATTGGAGTGGTGGCGGGGGCATTCGATCGGCGGTGGCGGGCAGCTACCCGGCCATCAATATAGGGGCCTCGCCGGAGCGAGTCGACGTCTATGTGTTTGCCGCCGGTTTAGACCCGAAGAGCCTGGATATCTCGCTGCAACAGAACCTGCTCACGCTTGCCGGGGAACGCAAGGACGAATCGCCCGAAGAGGTGCAATTTTACCGCAAAGAGCGGTTTAGCGGCGGTTTTCGCCGCGTGATTACGCTGCCGGAAGATGTGGATCCCAACAAGGTGAACGCCAACTATCGTGACGGCGTGCTGCACATTGCAGTAGATCGGCGCGAAGCGGTGAGGCCGCGTCAGATCGAGGTCAAGTGAGTCAAGGCAAGATGAACAAACCGAGGAGATCGACCATGAGCGAGACCAAAGAAATGCAGACCCACGGCGCGCGTGACGCGCAGGCCCGGGCCGAGCAGGAAGTCTTCCTGCGCCCGGCAGTGGATATCTACGAGGACTCCGGCGGGATCACCCTCAAGGCCGACATGCCGGGTGTCTCCCGAGACCGGCTCCACGTCCAGGTCGACGGGAACAACCTAGCTATCGAAGGCCAGGCAGCAATCGATATGCCGCAAGGAATGGAGTCGCTGTATGCGGATGTCAGCCACACCCGTTTCCGCCGTAGCTTTACGCTGAGCACCGAGTTGGAGACGGATAAAATCAACGCCCAGATGAAAGACGGCGTGTTGACGCTGCGCTTGCCCAAGCGAGCCGAGCTACAACCGCGCAAGATCGAGGTTAGCGTAGGCTGATTCTCGTCGAGAGCGCGCCCCCGGGACCACTGTGCCCGGGCGCGCACAGACGACTTGATTCACTGGTTTGTGGTCATGGAACACACGGTAGCCTTGCAGCTGGTGATCGTGTTAGCGGTGGGGACTGCGCTGGTGGCTTTTTGCCAGCGTCTGGGTCTTTCGTCCATCGTGGGTTATCTCGCCACCGGTGTTCTGGTTGGACCATCCACCACGGGCTGGCTCCCCGATGGGCCGACAACGCGCCTGCTCGCCGAACTCGGCGTGGTACTGCTGTTGTTCACCATCGGGTTGGAGTTCTCACTGCCGCGGCTCCTCGCTGCCCAACGATTAGTGTTTGGGCTGGGCGGGTCGCAGGTGGCACTCAGTGCCCTGCTCTTAGGACTAGTGGCCTGGTGGCTGGGGCTGGGTCCCGTCGACGCTCTGTTGTTGGGCGTGGCATTGGCGATGTCGTCGACTGCCATCGTGCTCAAGCAACTCGGCGAGCAGATGGAACTGCCCGCGCCACATGGCCGGGTGGTCACCGGCATTCTGCTGTTTCAGGATCTCGCCGCGGTCCCCGTTTTGGTGGTGTTGCCGGTCCTTGCTACCGACCCGGCGCAGCTGTCCAATACATTGGTTCTGGCGTTGGGCAAAGCAGCAGCGGTCTTCGCGGGGTTGGTGTTCGTAGGCAGGCGTTTGTTGCCTTCCCTGCTGCACTGGGTCGCAGCGACACGTTCGCTGGAACTGTTCATGTTAAGTGCGTTGCTTATGGCCATGGCGGCTGCCGGCTTATCGACTGTGGCGGGGTTGTCGCCGACGCTGGGAGCCTTCATGGCCGGTGTATTGCTTGGGGAGACCCTGTTTCGCCATCAGATCGAGGCCGATATCAGGCCTTTCCGCGATCTGATGTTGGGGCTGTTTTTTGTCACCATCGGTATGCAGCTCAATCCGCGGGTGTTTGCCGAATCACCCGGGGTAGTGGCGCTGGTGCTCGCGGCCCTGCTGATTGGCAAGCCATTGATCCTGGTTCCGCTGGTGCGCCTGTTTGGTCAGACGGGCATGGATGCCTGGCGCGCTTCCATTAGCCTGGCGCAGGGAGGGGAGTTCGGACTGCTTATGGTATCGGCGGCGCTTGCGCTTGGCGTGTTCGATGCGGCCTTGGCGCAGCCGGTACTCGGCGGTTTGCTCCTGAGCATGCTGGCAGCTCCTATCCTAGTGCGTTTCAATCAACCGCTAGCCGCCCTGCTGTCCTCGGGTGAACGCGGTTCGAGTGAAATCGAGGTCGAGGCCCACATCGCGGCGATGAGCAGTGAGTACGGGCACCATGTCATCGTCTGTGGCTATGGCCGCCTGGGACAAAATCTGCTGCGGATTCTGACCGAGGAGGGTATCCCGGCATTAGCGCTGGACCTGGACCCGGAACGGGTCCGTCAGGCTGCTGCCGCCGGCGAGCCGGTCATGTTCGGTAA
>JAHEIA010000090.1:0-6175 GCA_024639625.1 Chromatiales bacterium | reverse complement strand
CTGCGCGCCGCGGGCATCGAGAGAGCGCAGGCGCTGGCGATTACCGTTGACGATGGTACGTTGGCTGAGCGCATTGTCAGTCATGTCCGTGGTATTGGCATGGACCTCCCCGTGCTCGTGCGCAGCACCCACGGTCGTGACGAGGATGCGCTGATCGAAGCCGGTGCCACGGTCTTTCCCGAAAACCTGGAGACTAGCTTGGCCTTCGCCGGCCAGTTGCTGGTCATGCTGGAGGTGCCTCCGTCCAAGGTCGAATCGCGTTTGAACTCGATACGCGCCGATGACTACGCGCCGCTGAGGGTGTTCTTCCATGATACCGCCGGGGTGAAGGCGGCGGGCCAGGCGATGGACTATTCGGAACAGATCCGCTCGATCATCGTCGCCGAGAGACATTTCGTGGCAGGTCGCACACTTCAGGAACTGCGCCTCGAGGAGATCGGTGTTGAGTTGGTGGATGTGCGCCGAGGTGCGATACGGGTGCCTGGCCGACTTTTGGACACCCGTTTGCGGGCGGGTGACGTGTTGCTGCTCAGGGGTAGCTGCGAGTCGCTTGAACGCGCTACGGCGGTTCTGGTGGAAGGGCAGTGATTCTGGCTTAGCGGTTGACGGGGAAGCAACCGCAACCTGGGTGAACAATAAACAAAGCAAGACCCCACTCGCTCTGCCGGTGCCGTTCGCCTTGGCGGGTGTTTATCCAGATCGTGAGCAGACGTCGCTCACGCTAACCCGCCGAGGCCTTTGATGACCATGACCTCCATGCCCCCTTTCTGGTCCCCTCGGTGTGCCCTCGCTAGCCCCATCAGCCATTGCTACCGTGCGCCCAGCAGCAGGTCCGCTTGGAGAGCCTGCTGTTTGCCCTGATCGCGGGCAACGGGATTCCTGTGGGCTCAAGTACGTTTCCTGGTGCCTAGCGCTTCCTTGCGTTGCGCCAAGAGCCCTGTCGTACTCACCCGTGATACCCGGCCAGTTTGGCCGGGAACCCTCTTGTCGACAGCGGCCATACTGGCCGCAATATCGCAAGCATCGTGTAAACAGTGTTCGTATCTTGCTGTTTTTTAGCAAAAATTACGTATGGCATGGTTCTGGCTTGTTCCTGAGTGACTCGATCATGGGCAAATTGGCCAGACCGACTTATGGCAGTCCGCATCCGCAAACAAACCATCAGCACCGATCAGGGATGTTATCTGCTTGACCCGAATAAGCGGGGCGAATCTTTCCCGGAGGTAGTCGCCGCGGCGGCTGCCCGGGGGCTGGCGAGAATCCATGGGCAGCCAAAGGTTCGCGAATTGGAAATAGGCGCTGGGCAGGCGTCAAGGTCGGCGTCTCGAGGAAGCGAAGGAGTACCGCGCTTGTCATTACCAGCTCGTTCCGCAGGGCTCGGGGCCGGTACCGTGCAAGTTGGTGGGTCTACCCGAGTCGGTGGGAAGAACGACGACAGGCTCTTTATCCGTGGTGCTAGAACAGCATCTGTAAACACTAACAGGAGAGTAGAACGATGAAGACATTAACCAGGAAATCCCTCCGCCTGGCTCTGTTGGGCCTGGGACTGATGGCATCGGTTCCGGCTTTCCCTGAAGACTCAGCGCTGCCGGCGGAACCGCAGGCGCAATCGGCTGCTACCGAGTCGGTACAAGCGGAAGTGGATCAGCAGGCAACTGACAAGACAGCAAAAAAGCGGCAGAGGATCCTCGCCGAGGCCTCAGCCGCGTTGACCGAGACGCAAGAGGCGTTGCGAGCGCTCGAGGAGCAAAAGATCGATGAGGCGTTGGCGGCCCTGGAAAGAGCAACCGGCAAGCTGGAACTGATTCTGGCACGGGACCCCACGCTGGCCCTGGCGCCGGTTGACGTCGAGGTGGTGACCTACGACCTGTTGGCGAGCCTCGATACCGTCAAGGCGATGATCGATGAGGCCGAGGATTACCTTGAGGACGGTCAGGTGCAGAAGGCCCGGCCGCTGGTGGCGAACCTGGCTAGCGAAATCGTGTTCCGCACCACAAGTATCCCTCTGGGTAGCTACCCGGAAGCGATCAAGGCCATAACTCCCTTGATCGACGAAGGCGAGATCGACGAGGCCAAGGCGGGGCTTCGGGCGGCGCTCAGCACGCTGGTAGTCACGACTGACGACGTGATCCCGTTGCCCCAAATCCGTGCTGAGCAGCTGCTGAAAAACGCCGAGGCCCTGGCGGAGAACGAGGAGCGCACCGCACAGGACAATGAGACCCTGGAGGTCATGCTAGCCGAGGCGCGGAATCAGTTGAAGTTAGCCGAATTGCTGGGCTATGGCACAAAGGCTTGGTACGAACCCATGTATGAGCAGCTCGATCAGATCGAGGAGAAGACTGCCGGGGGTAAGGGCGGAAAGGGTTGGTTCGAAAAGATCAAGAAGCAACTCGCCAATCTGATCTGAGCCGACGCAGGAAGACTCGCGGGCCTGGCCTTGATCGGCCCGCGAACTGGAAAAGCAATCTGCAGTATTGTTTTTGCGAGGAGAAGAGCCATGTCCACACTACATCAATTGCGAGATGGCCTACACGAGGCATGGGGTTCCTTGGTCGATGGATGGCAGCGTCTGTACCGGCGCGCCGCGGGCGCTATTACCCGGTTTACTCCAGGAATGGGCACCAAGGCGGCGGACGGTAAGCAAGCAGGGCAGCAGATTGCCGCGCGCAGCGCGGGCTGGGGCGTGCTGGCCGCCGAGGTGTTCGATGACACCGATAACATTGTGGTGCGTCTCGAGGCGCCGGGTCTGGAAAAAGCCGACTTTGACCTTGAGATTCTTGATGACTACCTGGTCGTACGCGGCGAAAAGCAGGTCGAGCGCGAGCGAACGGAGGGTCATTACCACGTGACTGAATGCGCCTACGGACGATTTGAGCGCGCCATTCCACTGCCCGAGGCCGTGGAGACCGATAAGGCTCGGGCCAGGTACAAGAACGGTGTACTCAGAGTTGAGTTGCCAAAGACCGGCTCGCGGCGGCGCAGGACCATCACGGTCGATGTGCAGTAGCGTAACGGTATAGGAGAGGACGATGAAAACCATTCCAATGGCACGAACCATCTTGCTGTTGCTCGTGTTTCTTGTGTCACCCGTTTGGGCGCTAGATGGCGGTGTAGAGAGCCTGCGGCAGACCAGCAAAGCCTTTGCTTCCGTAGCCCGCGAGGTTTCGCCTTCGGTGGTATTTGTTCATGTCGAGGGAAAGGCGTCGGGTTCGACCATCACCCGGTTCTCCTCGCCCTTCGGCAAACAGTGGCCCTTCGAGGACGATCTTTTCAAGCGCTTCTTCGGCGACCAGCTCCCGGGTATGCCGAAATTGCCGGAACCCGACACCCCGGGGCGCGAGCGCCGGGCAATCGGGCAAGGCTCCGGCTTTGTTTTCGCGACAAAGGACGGGTTGTTGTCCGATAAGACCTATATTGTGACCAACAACCACGTGGTCGAAGCGGCCGACCGTATCCGGGTAAAGTTCCAGGACGGTCGTGAATTCGATGCCGAAATCACGGGTCGTGACCCGCAATCCGACGTGGCCGTCATCGAGATCGAGGCCAGCGGATTGCCGGCATTGGCTTGGGGCGATTCCTCGCAGCTGGAAGTCGGAGAGTGGGTGGTGGCCATTGGCAACCCTTTCGGTCTCCGCCACACTTTGACGGTCGGGGTAGTCAGCGCCAAGGGGCGGACCGGTGTCGGCATCAACGACTATGAGGACTTCATCCAGACCGACGCGGCCATCAATCCGGGCAACTCCGGCGGACCGCTGGTCAATCTGGACGGCGAGGTGGTTGGCATCAACACCGCCATCTTCAGTCGCAGCGGGGGCTATATGGGAGTAGGCTTCGCGATTCCCAGCAATCTGGCGAACACGATCGCGGCGCAGCTGATCGATCAGGGTAAGGTCACGCGCGGCTACCTTGGCGTCGTAATTCAGCAGCTCACGCCAGATCTTGCGGAATCCTTCGAAATCGAGCCGGGGCAGGGCATTCTTATCGCTCAGGTGAGCGAAGACTCGCCGGCAGAGAAGGCGGGGCTGCGTCAGGGTGACGTGATCGTGGCCTATCGTGGTCAGCCGGTGAAAGAGATCGGCAGCTTTCGCAACCGGGTATCGCTGACACCGCCCGGGAGCACCGAATCATTGACTATCCTGCGGGGCGGCAAGCGCAGCACCCTGGATGTGACCATCGGCGAACTCACCGAGGATAAGCTCATCGCACAAGGGCCCGCGCAGCGTACGGAGGAGATCGGCTTGACCGTACAGACGCTGACGCCGCAACTCGCCGAACAGTTCGACGCCGAGCCGGGGAAGGGTGTTATTGTGACACAGGTGCGCCCGGGCTCGATCGCCGCCATGGCGGGTATCGAGACCGGCAGCGTTGTCCTACAGGTGAACCGCAAGGCGGTGACCAGCGCCGCGGAGTTTGCACGGGCGGTGCAGGAGGGTGCCAAAGAAAAGCGAGTGCTGCTCCTAATTCGCAAGGATGAGATGCAGCGCTACGTGGTACTGAACTGGTAGCGCCTGGAGGAGAGGCAAAACACAATGCAAGGCGGGGCGGCGGACCGGCCGCCCCCGGGAAGAAATTGCTGGAAAGTGTCGCTTGATTGGATGTCGAAAGGCGAGTTTAGTTACAAGCGAACAAAGCCGATGCGAGCGGGGCAAGGTCGATCACATAGAAAGACTAGGAACTAATGGAATTCAAAGACTACTACAAGATCATGGGCGTCAAGCGCGACGCCAGCCAGGATGAGATCAAACGCGCCTATCGCAAGCTGGCGCGCAAGTACCATCCGGATGTCAGCAAGGAGGCGGACGCGGAGGCTCGATTCAAGGAGGTCGGCGAGGCCTTCGAGGTTCTCAAGGACCCGGAAAAGCGCGCCGCCTATGATCAGCTCGGCGCCAACTGGAAGGCGGGCCAGGAATTTCGGCCGCCACCGGATTGGGACCAGGGCTTCGAATTTCACAGCGGTGGATTCACCAATGCCGAGCAATTCAGTGATTTCTTCGAGAGTCTCTTCGGGCGCGGTGGCATTGGCGGCGCTTACACGCGTCAGGCTCGCCGCCAGTTTGATGTTCGCGGGGAGGACACCTATGCCAAGGTCCTGATCGACCTCGAAGACGCCTATCAGGGGGCGACCCGAGGTCTCACCTTGAAGCAGACGGAACTGGGCCCGGAGGGTAGGCCACAATTGAAGGAACGGACACTCAATGTGCGCATCCCCAAAGGTGTGCGCCAGGGGCAGCATATCCGCCTCGCCAAACAGGGCGGCGCCGGGGTCGGCAAGGGTGGCGCAGGGGATCTGTATCTGGAAGTCGAGTTTCGCCCGCATCGCTTCTATCACGTGGAAGGCAAGGACGTCTTTCTCGATCTCCCCATTGCACCCTGGGAAGCCGCGCTCGGCGCGACAGTCCAGGTGCCGACCCCTGCAGGGACTGTGGACCTAAAGATTCCGGCGAACTCCGCGGGCGGTCGCAAGCTTCGTTTGAAAGGCCGCGGCATACCCGCTCGGGATCCGGGCGACCTGTATGTCGTGTTGCAGATCGCGTTGCCGGCCGCAAATAGCGAGGCAGCGAAAGCCGCGTACGCAACGTTCGAAAAGGCGCTCAAGTTCAATCCGCGCGTGAGCCTGGGGGTGTGACCCGTGAGGAATAATCAATTGTTATCGCTGTTGTCCGGTCAGGTCCTGGAAGAGGAGGTGGAGTTTACGCTGGCCGAACTCTGCCGTGCCTGCCAACTCCCGGCGGAACGGATCCTCGATCTGGTCGACGAAGGCGTGGTCGAACCCCTTGGCCGCGATCCAGCGAGTTGGCGTTTCCGCGGGATCAGTGTGCGTCGCGTCCGCTGCGCTCGACGATTGGAACAAGATTTGGGCGTCAATATTGCCGGCGCGGCACTGGCTCTGGAGCTACTCGAGGAGAACGAAAGACTGCGCGCCCGGCTGCGTCGATTCGAAACTTAGCTGGCCGTCATGTCCCGAAGCCGGAATTGATCGGTCCCTCCGGTTGCGGCATGCTCGGCGCAACCGGATACGATCACCAACCTAGGTGGCTGCTATAGGCATGTCCCTTTTGAGAGCATTCGAGGCTTTCGGTGGGTCGATCCATCTATCGATTCGGCCGATCCCGGTGTTGCGGCTCTGGGCCCTAGCCCCATATAGCGCAATCAAACGCCCACACTCTGGGCAGCC